>CANSWW010000323.1 GCA_947650845.1 uncultured Lachnospiraceae bacterium | reverse complement strand
CCTGATGAAGCGGCAACTATTTAAACTATCAATAACTTAATATTTGCTATACTAGTGTGTGACCGGCATGGCAGAATGCCTGCGGCAAAACGGCTCTGACACGGCAGGGTGCCTTTGGGTCCGGCATTTGCCGGGGATTGCAGCGGTCCGCGGGGCGACACAGCGATGAGAGGAGAAAAAATGGCAAACCATATCAGCGATGAGACAATCGAATATGTAGGAATCCTTGCAAAGCTTGCATTGTCCGATGAGGAGAAGGTGCAGGCGAAAAAGGATATGGAGGAAATGCTTGATTATGTAGATCAGCTAAACGAGCTGGATACCTCGGATGCGGCACCGATGACACACCTCTTTCCGGTGCACAATGTGTTCCGTGAGGACGTGGTGACAAACGGGGACGGGCACGGGGATGCCCTTGCCAACGCACCCCTTGTGCGGGACGACGGCTTCGAGGTGCCGAAAACAATCGGGTAGCCGGTCGGCGGCTGCGGCCGGCACGGCATATTCCATCGGCCGCGCATATCATATTTTTTACAGAAAAGGAGTGACAGACATGTCTCTTATGGGCCTTACAGCCGTCCGGCTGGGCGAAATGATTAAAAACAGGGAAGTAACGGCGCTTGAAGCGACCCGGGAGGCGCTGGATGCCATCGAAGCGCGGGAAGCGTCCGTCCACAGCTTTGTGACCGTGGATGCGGAGGGGGCGCTTGCCCGGGCAAGGGCGGTGCAGCAGAAAATCGACGAGGGGTTTTCCTCGCCCCTTGCGGGAGTGCCGGTGGCGCTCAAGGATAACCTGTGCACCGCGGGGATGCGCACGACGTGCAGCTCGCGGATGCTCGGAAATTTTATCCCGCGCTTTACGGCGGAGGCGGTTTTGCGTCTTTTGCAGGCGGGTGCGGTCATTCTCGGAAAGACGAACATGGATGAATTTGCCATGGGAAGCACGACGGAGACGTCTGCCTTTGGCCCGACAAAAAATCCGTGGAATCCGGCACATGTGCCGGGCGGCTCTTCGGGCGGGAGTGCCGCGGCGGTTGCGGCGGAGGAGTGCTCCTTTGCGCTTGGCTCCGACACCGGCGGCTCCATCCGCCAGCCCTGCTCGTACTGCGGCGTGACCGGCATCAAGCCGACCTACGGAACGGTTTCGCGCTACGGGCTGGTTGCCTACGGCTCCTCCCTTGACCAGATCGGGCCGGTGGCAAAGGATGTAACCGACTGTGCCGCGATTCTCGAGCTTATTTCCTCCCATGACGTGAAGGATTCTACTTCCATGGAGCGGACGGATACGGATTTTACGGCGGCGCTGGCGGACGACGTGGCAGGCCTGAAAATCGGCATCCCGCGGGATTACCTCGGCGGGGGACTGGACGCGGAGGTGAAAGCAGCGGTGCTTGGCGCGGCGAAGGAGCTGGAGAAAAAGGGCGCCGTTGTGGAGGAGTTTGACCTTGGGCTTGTGCAGTATGCGATTCCGGCATACTATGTCATCGCCTGCGCGGAGGCCAGCAGCAACCTTGCCCGTTTTGACGGCGTAAAGTACGGCTACCGCACGGACGAGTGCGGCGGCCTGCATCAGATGTATAAAAAGAGCCGGTCGGAGGGCTTCGGCCCGGAGGTGAAGCGGCGTATCATGCTCGGCTCCTTTGTTTTAAGCTCCGGCTATTACGACGCATACTATCTCAAGGCGCTGCGCGTCAAGGCGCTTATCAAAAGGGCCTTTGACGAGGCGTTCGCGAAATATGACGTGATCCTCGGGCCGACCGCGCCCACGACCGCGCCGCGGCTGGGCAAATCGCTCTCGGATCCGATTCAGATGTATCTGGGGGATATCTATACGATTTCCGTCAACCTGGCGGGGCTTCCGGCGGTCAGCCTGCCCTGCGGTCTGGATAGAAACGGTCTGCCGATTGGCCTGCAGCTCATCGGTGACTGCTTTCAGGAGAAAACGATTATTCGGGCGGCGTATGCGTTTGAAAAGACCAGAGACTGCCGAAGAAGTCCGCTGGCGGCAGGAGATGTGTCTGCTGCCGGGACAGCTGAAGCCGGCCCGGGCAGCGGGGGGACGTCTGTAAATAGTCCGGATAAGACCGCACGAAAAGAAACCAGCCGCGGAGAGGAGGCAGATCATGCGTAGACAATATGAGACAGTCATCGGCCTGGAGGTCCATGTGGAGCTGGCGACGAAAACGAAAATTTTCTGCGGCTGTCCGACGGCCTTCGGCGGCGCGCCGAATACCCATACCTGTCCGGTCTGTACCGGAATGCCGGGCTCCCTTCCGGTGTTAAACCGCCAGGTCGTGGAATATGCGGCGGCGGTAGGGCTTGCAACGAACTGCAGCATTACACAGAACTGTAAATTTGACCGGAAAAATTATTTTTATCCGGATAATCCGCAAAACTATCAGATATCCCAGCTCTATGAGCCGATCTGCAGAGACGGCTATATTGAGATCGAGACGGAGGAGGGCGGCAGAAAGAACGTCGGTATCCATGAGATCCATAT
>CANSWW010000322.1 GCA_947650845.1 uncultured Lachnospiraceae bacterium | reverse complement strand
AGAATTTTCGCAGGTTGTCGGAGAGGCAGAAAGGATGTGTGGGGATACTCTCTATGTCTTTGATATGGACCAAGCCGAGAGCTTTGCGCTTATCACCATGGAGGGCATTATAAATTATTTCCTGCGGGATCACAAAGCGATTTTTATAGTCGAGGGCGACGGGGCGGATTTTGCCGAAAATACAATCCGTATTTACTGGGCGGATCTCGACGATGGGATTCCCGTACAGCTGGGCAACGAGGGCAACACCGAGGTGGCGGTGTTTAATCCCCTTTATGAATGCGACAGCTTTTTCCTTGGCTACTACAAAAGCGCCTATTATATGATTGACAAGGCGGATTACTACGCGGATTGCTATGAAAATGTCATATTGGCGCGATGATACACAGGCGCTGTCAGCTTGCTGGCAGCGCCTGAAATCACAAGCGGCATGCGCCGATGGCGCCCTGGCAGGAGCTTAAAAATAAATTACAGGAGGAGAGCGGATTGGAACTGCAGTTTCGCGGGATTCGGAAAAATTACGGGCAAAAACAGGCATTGAAACAGATAGACATTACCCTGACTCCGGGTATTTATGGCCTGCTGGGGCCAAATGGCGCGGGGAAAAGCACGCTGATGAATATTTTGACCGGGAATTTAAAATCCTCGGGCGGAGAGATTCTTCTGGATGGCCAGGATATTCGCGGGCTGGGCAGCGCATTCCGCAGACAAATCGGTTACTGTCCGCAGCAGCAGACCTTTTACCCCGGCTTTACGACGGAGAGGTTTCTATACTACATGGCTTCCTTACAGGGAATGTCAAAGGAAGAGGCCAAAAGGCGCATTGACTGGGTACTGGAAAAGGTATCTCTGAGCGATGTGCGGCACACGACGATCCGCAGCCTTTCCGGCGGCATGAAACAGAGGCTGCTGCTGGCGCAGTCCCTCCTCCACGATCCGGCGATCCTGATTTTGGATGAGCCTACCGCCGGGCTGGACCCCAGACAAAGGATTGCCGTCCGCAACCTGATCGGAGAAATTGCGCTGCATAAAATCGTTTTGATTGCGACGCATGTAGTGCAGGATGTGGAATATATAGCAAAAGAGCTGATTCTTCTGGCCGAGGGGGAAATACTGTGCAAAAGCACGCCGCGCGAGCTGTTAAAGCGTCTGGAGGGGCAGGTGTGGGAAATTCATATGGCGGAGGAGCAGCTGGCGCAGATACAGGGCTTTGGCACGGTCTGCGGCATCGCGAAAGACGAAAACGGCGTGTGCGTCCGCCTGCTGTGCCGGGATAAACCGGATATTTCCTGCACGGCGGCGGCGCCTGCCATAGAGGACGTATATCTGTATTATTTTGGGGTGACGGAGGGCCTATGAGATACGAGCTGAGTAAAATCCTGGGAGAGAAGCGCCTGTGTCTGCTTTTTCTTTTTATTGCATTGGGGAATGCGCTGCTGTTTTATGAATATTGTATGGATGACAGCCCGGGCTATACGATGCTGCAGATGCAGGAAATGTATCGGACAGAAACGATCGATACCCTGCGGGAGCGGCATGAGGAATTACGGGAGCAGATGGGCTGGGGCAATGCGTATGAAGGCAATGCGTATGAAGAGGATGTGTATGAGAGCGATGCGCTTTTGACAGGAGACCTGTATTGCGAATATAAGCTGGCCGGGGCGGTTTTAGAGCGCATGGAGCAAGCAGAGAGGTATTCGGAGTACCGGCAGCAATTGGTGGGGGATGCGCTTATCAAGCTTAAGCTGGGACTGTTAGGCGACAGCACTTCTTTTTCCGGCCGCTCGCTGGCGCGGGGAGCCGGTGAGTATGAAGAATTGGCGGCGGTAGAGCCGGAGACATCCTTTTCGGGCGGGATTGAGGTTTTGGTTAATTGGCATGCTACCGATCTATGCCTGCTCCTGTTCGGGCTCGGAGCGGGACTGTTTTTGCTGACCTATGAAAAAGGACTGGGAGTGAATAAGCTGACCCGTCCCGCAAGATACGGACAAGGGCGTTTGTATCTGCGTAAGTATGCGGCGATGTTGTTCTTCGTGTCCGCGGGATTTGTCGTCTTATATGGAACAAACGTATGGATCGGCGGAAAATTGTTTGGGTTTGGAAACCTGGGGCGGGCCGTACAGTCTGTGTACGGCTATAATGGCTGCCCCATGGAAATTTCGGTTGGCTCCTTTCTTGTGCGTCTGTTGCTGCTTAAATATATATGGACCTTGTCCTGCGCTACTCTTTTGTTTTTCTTGTGTACGCTTACGGGTACGGCAGCCGTTGTGGCGCTGCTGACGGTAGCAGCTGTTGCACTTGCCTTTTTTATGGGGGAAAGCCGATTGTGGTGGCTTCGCTGTTTCAGCCTGAAGCAGCTGGCCTGCGTGGAACAGCTGTTCCAGGGGGCGGTGTATCTGAATTTTTTCGGGAATCCGATTCGGCGTATTCCGGTGGCGGTTCTTTGTACTGTTTTAATGATGGCGGCATCTTTGGGAGCCGGGATCGCGTTCTATTGCATGACGCCAGGCG
>CANSWW010000321.1 GCA_947650845.1 uncultured Lachnospiraceae bacterium | reverse complement strand
GGCAATCGCCTGGCTGGCCAGAAATGAGGGGCTTCGACGCCTGTATGTTCCCCGCGCGAATGCGGCGGAGGGAGCGGTCATTGAAGGAATACAGGTCATCGCGGTAGACAGCGTAAGCCATCTGGTCGCCCTTCTGCGGGGAGAGGATCCTGGGGGAGCGGGAACGCTTCCGCAGAGAGAGGAGGATACGGAATCCGCCTTGGACTTCAGCCAGATCGGCGGTCAGGCGGCCGTGCGCCGGGCGGCGGAAGCAGCCTGTGCGGGCGGGCACAATCTTTTGATGGTCGGTCCGGCCGGAACCGGCAAATCGATGGTAGCCAGGCGGATTCCCGGTATTCTGCCACCGCTTAGCGAGGAGGAGAGGATCGAGATTTCCATGGTCTATAGTATTGGAGGCTATCTGGCCGGCGGCGGCGGCCTCATCGGCAGCCGTCCGTTTCGCAGCCCCCATCACACCATATCGGGGGCCGGGTTAGTCGGCGGCGGGCGAATTCCCAGGCCGGGTGAGATTTCCCTGGCTCACGGCGGGGTTTTGTTTCTGGATGAATTGCCGGAATTTCGCCGCGATGTGCTGGAAACGCTGCGGCAGCCGCTTGAGGACCGGAAGCTTACCATCGTCCGCGCGGGCGCAGCCTATGAATTTCCGGCTGATTTTATGCTGGTCGCGGCCATGAATCCGTGTCGCTGCGGTTTTTACCCGGACCGGAGCCTGTGTCGCTGTACGCAGAAGGAGGTCGACGCCTACCTGGAGCGCATCAGCCGCCCGCTTTTGGACCGAATCGATATTTGTACCGAGGTGGGCAAAACCTCGTACGCCGATTTAAAAAAGGGCGGGGAATCCTCTGACACGATCCGGCGGCGGGTGATGAAGGCACGGGTCATTCAAAGGGAGCGCTTTGCCGGTACGGGGATTCGCGGCAACGCGCGGATTCCGGCCGCGCGGCTGGAGGAATTTTGCCCGATGGACGTAGATGCCGAGGCATTGCTGATGAAGATTTATGAGCAAAAGACTGTCAGCATCCGGGGACTGCACAGCCTGCAGAGAGTGGCGCGGACGCTGGCCGATCTGGAAGGGCGGGATAGAATCGGGTATGAGCATGTCAGCGAAGCGATTTTTTATCGGCGGCCGCAGGAGCATATCTGGAAGGGGGAGGACCTATGAAGCTGAACGCACAGGAAGCGGCCTGGTGGCTTTCTACTGTTCCGGGACTGGGGGCCGTCCGTTTGCGGCAATTGTCTGAGTTTTTAGGAAGGCCGGAGCAAATCTGGAGCCTGGTAGACGCCGAAGGCGGCAAGCATAATGAGGGCCCCGGGGGAGTGAAATCGTCGGCCCTCTATGAACGGCTTTGGCAAAAGGCGCGGGCCTGGCAGGAGCGGTCGGGGGAGCGCTGCGTTTTGACCGGCGATAACCTGCACCAGCTGCTGCTTCACAGGAACGAAGCGGAAAAATCGGTGCAGGAATATCATAGATGGACCGAACAAGGCATAAAGTTTATCACAGTGTGGGACAATGAATATCCAGGGAGGCTGCTTTCCCTGTACGACCGACCGTATGCTTTGTATCTGCGGGGCAGCCTGCCAAAGGAGAAACGACCGGCGGCCGCGATTGTCGGAGCACGGGCCTGCAGTATGTACGGAAGCAGCCAGGCCCGCAAAATCGGGCGGGAGCTGGCCGAGGCCGGTGTGCAGATCATTAGCGGGCTTGCCTATGGCATTGACAGCGCCGGACATAAAGGGGCTTTGGAGTCGGGAATGCCGGCCGCTACCTTTGCGGTGCTGGGATGCGGCCTGGACCAATGCTACCCCCGAGAGCATAGCTGGCTGGCCGAACGGATCCTGGAAAACGGCGGCGGGGTTTTGTCGGAATTCGCACCGGGGAGCCGGGCGCTTGCCAGTCATTTCCCGATGCGCAACCGGATTATCAGCGGCCTGTCCGACTGTATCCTGGTGATGGAAGCCCGGGAGAGGAGCGGCTCGCTGATTACGGTGGATCAGGCTTTAGAGCAGGGAAAGGAGGTGTTTGCACTGCCCGGGAGGGTGGACGATCCGTTGAGCGCGGGCTGCCACCGTCTCCTGGAAAACGGCGCGGCCCTGCTCTCCGGCAGCGGTGCGGCGCTGGATTTTCTGCTCCCAAAACGAAAAAAAGAAGAACATGAAAACCTGCATTCAAAGGATTTTGAAAAAAATGCTCTTGCACCGGAGAAAAATATGGTGTATAGTTGTCTCGATTATCAGGGCAAAACAATGGAAGAGCTGATTGCCCTGACGGGCCTGCCCCTTGCAGTGATACGAACAAGGCTTCTGGAGCTTTTGATGGCAGGCCGGATTACGGAGACAGCCAAAGGGCATTATGCCCGGCTGCCCCGATAAACGGAATGAAATAAGGAGAATAAGATGGCAAAGAACCTGGTAATCGTAGAGTCGCCGGCCAAGGTGAAAACGATTAAGAAATTTTTAGGCGCCAACTACGAAGTAGTGGCTTCCAACGGACATGTGCGTGATCTTCCCAAGAGTCAGATGGGAATT
>CANSWW010000320.1 GCA_947650845.1 uncultured Lachnospiraceae bacterium | reverse complement strand
GGGCAGATCGCCCTTTTTCCAGCCCAGGACACGGGCCGCCGTGCCGTCTGAAAGCAGCTCCCCTGCCCGCTTTATGAGAGCCTGCGAGGCCGCCGACGGCTTTGCTTCTTTTCTCAGTTCTTGCATCGGATGTCCTCCAATCTCACGTTCTTTCCAAGGGAACGAATCTTTGCCACGAATTCGTTCATGGTCGTGGAAAACTTCACGCCCTCCGCCGCCGACACCCATTCGACGCGGGTACGGCCGTTCTCCACGCCGATGTAATCCAGCATCGAGAACAAAAGCTTCATCCGCCGTCTGGTATAATAATTGCCGGTGGAGTAATGGCAGTCGCCGGGATGGCAGCCGCAGAGGATCACGCCGTCGGCTCCTTTTTCGAACGCGCGCAGCACAAACATCGGGTTGACGCGGCAGGAGCAGGGCACGCGGATGATTTTTACGTCGGCCGGATACGTAAGGCGGCTGCTGCCGGCCAGATCCGCCCCCGCGTAGCTGCACCAGTTACAGCAAAACGCCACGATCTTCGGTCTGAATTCTTCGTTTGCTTCTATCGACATATTGCATCCACCTCCGCTATAATCTGTCGGTTGGAGAAGCCCTTTAAGTCCATCGCACCGGACGGGCAGGCCACCGTGCAGGCGCCGCAGCCCTGGCAGAGCGCGCTGTTGACGACCGCCAGACGGCGCACCTCGCGGATGCCGTGGTCGTTGACCTGCCGCTCCTCATAGGTGATCGCGCCGTACGGACATACGTGCGCACAGGTTGAACAGCCGTTGCACAAAAGCTCGTCGGAATGGGCCGTGCAGGGATTGGTCGTCAGCTTATCCTTGGCCAGCAGGCCGATGGCCTTGACCGCGGCCGCGCCGGCCTGCGCGACCGTCTCCGGGATATCCTTGGGCCCCTGGCAGACACCGGACAAAAAGACACCGGCCGTCGGGCTCTCTACCGGACGAAGCTTGGGATGCGCTTCGGTCAGGAAATTGTTGGTATCAATGCTGGCCGTCAGCATGGTCGCGATTCCGCGCACCGACGGATCGGGCTCGATCGCCGCCGCCAGGACCACCATATCCGCCCGGATGAGCACCTGCCGATTATCGATCAGATCGGCGCCCTGCACCAGAAGGCTTCCGTCGGGCTGCGGCAAAACCTTGCCCACCTGGCCCTTGATATAGTCCACGCCGTACTCTTCCACTGCCCGGCGATAAAATTCATCGAAATTCTTGCCCGGGGTACGCACGTCGATATAGAAAACAGTCACATGGGTATCCGGGTACTTGTCACGGATCAGCATCGCGTGCTTGGCCGTATACATGCAGCAGATCTTCGAGCAGTAGCTCTTGCCCCGCTCGTCGCTGCAGCGGCTGCCCACGCACTGGATAAAGACGATTTCCTTGGGAGCTCGGCCGTCCGAAAGGCGTTCTAAGTGCCCCTTCGTGGGCCCGGCCGCGTTCATGATCCGCTCCAGCTCTAAGGACGTGATTACGTCCTTGCTCTGGCTGTAGGCGTATTCGTCGTAGTTGTCAAGTTTTATGACATCAAAGCCCGTCGCTACCACGATCGCGCCGTATTTTTCGGTTATGATCTCGTCCTGCTGCTCATAATCGATGGCCCCGGCCTGGCAGACCTTGGCGCACAGACCGCATTTGCCGGTCTTGAATTTGATGCAGGCTTCGCGGTCAATGACCGGTACGTTGGGAATCGCCTGCGCAAACGGCGTGTAGATCGCGCTGCGGTTATTCAGGCCGCGGTTGAATTCGCTGGGCGTCTTTTTGGAAGGGCATTTCTCCTGGCAGACACCGCAGCCTGTGCATTTGTCCATATCAACGCTGCGGGCTTTCTTGCGGATATCGACGGTAAAGTCGCCGACAAAGCCGCTGACCTTTTCCACCTCGCTGTAGGTATAAATATGTATCTTCTCGTGCGCGTTCGCTTCCACCATTTTCGGCGTCAAAATACAGGCCGAGCAGTCGAGCGTGGGGAAGGTTTTGTCAAGCTGGGACATCCGGCCGCCGATGCTGGGCGACTTTTCGACGATATCGACCTCGTAGCCGGCGTCGGCAATGTCGAGGGCCGTCTGGATGCCGGCGATGCCGCCGCCGATGACAAGCGCCCGCTTGGTGACGCGGCTTTCGCCGAGCCGCAGAGGCGCGTTTAAATTCACCTTGGCGATCGCGGCCCGCGCCAGGATCACGGCCTTTTTGGTGGCCTCCTCCACATCCTTATGGATCCAGGAGCAATGCTCGCGGATGTTGGCGATCTCCACCATGTAGGGGTTCAAGCCGGCGCGCTCGGCCGCCTTACGGAACGTCGTCTCGTGCATACGCGGCGAACAGGAGCAAACCACGATCCCGGTCAGCCCCTGCGTTTCAATAGCCGCCTGGATTTTCGCCTGGCCGGCCTCCGAGCACATATACTGATAATCCTCGGCATGGACGACACCCGGCTCCATCCGCGCCATTTCTACTACTTTTTTCACGTCTACCGTGGCCGCGATGTTGCTGCCGCAGTGGCAGACGAATACTCCGATTCTCTGCACCCGTC
>CANSWW010000319.1 GCA_947650845.1 uncultured Lachnospiraceae bacterium | reverse complement strand
GGCCTTATCCTTCTCTGCGGTCTCGCTCTCGTCCGCAGAATTGGTCTCGTCCTCTTCCACGACCACGCCGTGCTCCGGCTGCCAGCTGACATACAGCTTCTCTCCCGGCTGCCAGGCCGCGTCCATGCCATGGCGGCTGGCCACGACCGGCGTACCGTCTGAAAGCTCCAGTCCGATCCGCAGCATACCGCCTACGAAGCTTTTTTCCTTGACGACAGCCGCCAGCGCGCCCGGCGTCTCCCGGCTGTCCAAAAGAATCTGTTCGCTGCGCACGGCCAGGGTTCGGTCGCCTACCTGGAGGATATTGGCGCTGCCGACAAAACGGGCTACATATGACGTCCGGGGCCGGTCGTAGATTTCCTGGGCCGAACCGATCTGTACAAAGCGCCCTGCCCGCATCACGGCAATGCGGTCGGACATATTGAGCGCCTCCTCCTGGTCGTGCGTAATATAGATAAATGTAATCCCCAGCTGTTTTTGCAGGCGCTTTAATTCCGTCTGCATCTGACGGCGCAGCTGCAAATCCAGCGCTCCCAACGGTTCGTCCAGCAAAAGCACCTGCGGCTCATTGACGAGTGCCCGGGCAATCGCCACCCGCTGGCGCTGGCCGCCGGACAGCTCGGACGGCATCCGTTTTCCATATCCCTCCAGCTGCACCAGCTTCAGCGCTTCCGTCACGGCCCGGCCGATCTCCTCCCGGCTTTTTTTCTTCAGCTTCAGGCTGTAGCCGATATTCGCCGCTACGTCCATGTGCGGAAACAGCGCGTAGTTCTGGAATACCGTATTGACGTTCCGCTGCCAGGGCTCCCGCGTCGTCACATCCTCGCCGTTTAGTATGACCCGGCCCCGATCCGGCGTCTCCAGGCCGGCCACAATACGGATCGTCGTCGTCTTGCCGCAGCCGGACGAGCCTAACAGCGTCAAAAACTCCCCGCGGGCAATCTCCAGGTCAATCCCCCGCAGCACCGGGGTGCCGCCGAAGCTTTTCTCGATTCCTTCTAATGTCAGTACGTTGCTCAATGTAGGCCCTCCCGGCTTGCTCTTTTCTCTGTTTGAGGTATGGTTTTGGTGGTTTTTTTACTCGTATATGCCTGGTGGAGCATTGACTGGGCTCTGGAGGCCGATTGTGACGCGCACCACTCAGGTACTAAAAGCCGATTGCGACGCAAAGCTAGTCCTTTAGGGCTCCGCGCCTTTGGCGCTCCCGCAATCGCCGCCTGTATTCGCAATCCGGTGCTTTCATGGTAAATCCCTATTTTTTTAGTAGGATTTCATTTTATAAAATTATAGGGGGTTTTGGAAAGAATGTCAAGCCCTACCAAAATTACCGTCGCACCGGTTCATCATTCGCGTCACCGCTGCCGTCACCGCTACCGGCGCCAGCAGATACGCCGCAAAGGCCACCGCGGTATAAGCGGCCGGCGTCGACCTATAGAGCGCGTGCAGGGGCGCAAAGGGAATATTGTACGGCTCCCGCAGCAGCATAAAATTCGCTCCCAGCAGACTGTTGAGTCCGATCGAAAGCGCGGCAAAGAGTCCGAAAAAGGCGGCAAAGCACCCATACAGCCCTTTTCCGGGGCGCTCGCTTCCCAGCCGCAGATACAGAAGGCCGAAATATACCATTGCCGAATGGTACAGCATACTGTACAGGCACAGATAGTGCCACACCGGATAATTCATCAGCGAGGTCGTGGGGAAGATCAAAAAAGCCGCCCCGCCGGTCACCGTCCCGTACGTCAGAAAGGCCACGCCCAAACGCCGCACAAGGCCTGTGCCGTAGCCGGCCATCCAGAGGGCGTAGAGAAACAGCGAGCAAAACGACAGCGGCACCCAGGCATCCGGCCAGGTATACCCGTTTATAAAGTTGTAGACGATCTTGATGAGCTCCAGCGCCGTAAGCCCCCACGCAAAACGGCGGGTCAGACGTTTCAGCCCTTCCCGGTCCAGGCAGCAACTCCTTCGCAGCGCCCGGGCAAGACCCATGACGCTGGCCGCCAGCGCCAGCATGTGCAGCTCGGTAAACATTCCGGCCGCGCCATACGCTCCTAACGGTGCAAACAAATGACGGACAATCCGTGGTTTTCGCATATAAAAAAGCTCCCCGATTTTTTGGTAAGCTGATTGTACCGCAATCGGGAAGCAAGGGCAAGTGTTTAGCCAAATTTCACAATTTCTTTTTTCAAACGCTTCATGATCTTTTTTTCCAGACGGGAAATGTAGGACTGCGAAATCCCCAACAGATCCGCCACCTCCTTCTGCGTCATTTCTTCCCCGTCCTCCTGATTTAAGCCGAAGCGAAGCTCGACAATCCGTTTTTCCCGCTCGTCCAGACGGTCAATCGCCAGCTGCAGCAGCTCCTTTTCGACTTCCTCCTCGATATCCTGGCCGATGATATCCCCGTCCGTACCCAGGATATCCGACAAAAGCAGCTCGTTTCCGTCCCAGTCCACATTCAGCGGTTCGTCGATCGATACCTCGACGCGCGTCTTGCTGCTGCGGCGCAGATACATCAATATTTCGTTCTCTATACAGCGTGACGCATAGGTCGCCAGTTTAATATTTTTTACCGGGTTGAAGGT
>CANSWW010000318.1 GCA_947650845.1 uncultured Lachnospiraceae bacterium | reverse complement strand
GAATTGAGTACCAAGGGATAGAAGAAGCGTACGATGAAACGGTATTTTACCAATGGAGGTAATATGGAGATCACGGATGCCATTGCGGAGGGATTATTACGGACTGTTATGAAAAATGCCATCATTCTTCACCAGAATCCGGGGGATTATGATGCCCGTGCGGAAATTATGTGGGCGGGGAGCATTGCCCATAATGACCTTACCGGCTGCGGAAATGACGGAGGGGATTTTATGACCCACAAATTGGAGCATGAACTGGGCGGCATGTTTGACGTGACGCATGGCGCGGGGCTTGCGGCCGTATGGCCGAGTTGGGCAAGATATGTTTGCGGGGAATGTCTGCACCGTTTTGTCCGTTACGCAAGGAATGTTATGGGGGTTACGCTGGACGGCACAGACGAGGAGGTTGCCGAGGCCGGGATATGTGCAATGGAGGATTTTTACCGCCGTATCGGGATGCCTACGAGCCTGAACGAGCTGGGGATACATCCGACGGACGCTCAGATAGAGGATATGGCAAGACGGTGTATGATTGCGGCGGGGACGGGAACCGGCTCTGCGAAAAAACTGAATCGGGAGGATGCCGTTCACATTTACCAAAATGCCCGCGGTTAAACAGGCTCCTTTAATCCGCCGCAAAAAATAGGGGCCGCAGCAGCTCTCGTGGGTCTTGATATAGGTCCATTTTTTCAAAGGATTGTACAAATACATATCGGCGTAATCCAGGGGGCCGATTCGCGCAGCGCTTCGATATCTTTGGCGGTGAGCAAATTTGCGTTTTTGATTTGATAGCATTCTTCGGCGCGATCAAAGAACAGGTATAATTCGTCCTTTTCGGCGGAATGAAACAGGCGGCAGGCTTCTTCGCCCTGAATGGCGGGCAGAAGCTCAAAGCTGAACAGATGCCAGCGGAACTGATTGGTGTAATGCTTTTTGCTCTGTTTCATTGCCGGAGGGACTCGTTTGTCAAACTCGTTGTCCCAGGCGGCGGTGACGGGCGTTCTTGCAACGGGTTCGAATAAAAGGCCGCGGTCAACGAGCTTTTGTATGGTTTGTTGGTACGCGTATGCGCGGACATGGCAATCGTAGTCGGCGATCGCATCGGTAATCCGTTCTAATAGCTTCATTCGCGCAGCTTTTTCCTGGGGATCCGCCAGGCGCTCGATTTCATCCTCCAGACGGTTTAGCTCGGTTATATGGATAATGCGAAAAAAAATGCTTTTCATTGCGACGCTTCCTCCTGCGGTTCTGATTTTATATTATACGCGTAAAGCTTCGCCAAAACAAGTATGTATGGAAGAAGGATACAACTTAGTAACATATCGTTAAAGCAAATGTAAAACACTTTTTGTTGGAATTTGTTATAATGAAAGCATCTTAAATCCTGCCGGAAGGGCTTGCGGAGATTTTCGGGGGGAGTGAAAAGGGGGAGCTTTGAATGAAGTATTGGCAACGAGGGCTGGTTTTGTTATTGTGCTTGTGTTTGATCTTATCCATGCCGGGATGCGGGAAAAAGAAAGAGGACGGGACGGGGGCGCAGGAAACGGCTTCTTTACAGGGGGCGGGCAATGCGCAGGGAACAGTCGCCGCAAAGGAGAGTCCGGCCAATCCGGCGGAGGAAGCGTATCTGTATGTGCCGTCGTTTGAGACGGTGGAGGGGATCGGCGATTTAGGGACGGACGCGTCTCTGTGCGGAAACGTGCTGTATACGGAATGCCGGATCTACGAGCCGGAGGAAAACGATTATCGCTATGAGCTCTGGTCGATGGATTTGAATACGATGGAGGCCAGACAGCTGCCGCGCGATTTGGAAGAAAACGAATATATCATGAGTTTTGCAAAGCCGGACGATCAGACCCTGGTGATGTTGACCGAAACCTTGCCAGGCGAGTTTTCGCAGGGGGACAGCCGGTTCTTTTTGGTTTTTTGCGATGAGAACGGCCGGGAAGCAAGGCGGCTGGATATCACGGTCGCGGTGAACGGGGACGGCAAGTGGGCGGCGGACGAGCTTTATCCGGAGGACCTGGAGGCGGATGGCGAGGGCAATCTCTATGTCATGCTTGGCGGTATGGATACGGTGCTGCTGGGGTTTGACTCCCAGGGGAAGCTGCTTTTTACCGAGGAGGAATCCGGCCGCAGCGACGGGCTCTATCGCAGCGAAAGCGGCCAGGTGTTTTGCATCGGCGATAAACGCGGCGGCGGAGAAAGCAGCTGCGTCCTGCGCCGGCTGGACGCAGCGTCCGGCGGCTTTGCCGAGACGTGGGAGGGGCTGCCGGGCCTGGTAAGCCAGGCTTGCTTTGCGGGGGAGGACGCGCTGCTTCTTTCTTCCGGCAATACGCTGTACCGTTATGACATGGCGTCCCAGTCGCGGGAGGAAGTGTTAAACTGGATCAATATGGATATTATGTCGGGCGATATCGTGCTGCTTTCGATGCTGCCGGACGGCCGCATCTTGGTATTGAGCAGACAGTACAGCGGAAAGGAAACGCGGCTGGAAGCGGCGTGCTTGACCTGGACGCCGGCCTCTGAGGCGACGCAGAAAGCGTTGGTGACCATCGGCGGGCTGAGCGTCGACTACTTTACATGCGAGCAGGGGATCGCTTTTAACA
>CANSWW010000317.1 GCA_947650845.1 uncultured Lachnospiraceae bacterium | reverse complement strand
CCGATATGGAAGCTTGGCCGGGGGGCATGCAACTAAACAGTTCCATTCATTATCGCAAGCAATCGGCATATTAAAAAAGTGTTGCAAAACATAGATAACGCACAAGATGCGGTTCGATTGGCTCCCTTGCCAATACCACACATTGTATAAAACCTCTGTTTTGCAACACCTGTCCGCACTTTATCGAACCATTCCGTATCACCCGGTCGTCCCGATCAAAAATTCCCGGAGCACATCCGAAAAATACCGCTCGGATACCTGGTCGCCGCGTCCCCGGAACACTTCGATAAAGCCCTTCAGCACCGTAATCAAATTACTTCTAAGCTGCTTTTTAGCCGCGGTAGGATTCCCCCCGAATCCCTCCCATGCGCTCAGCAGCAATTCCACCTGCGCCGGGACAATCCGCGCCGCCCCCAGCGCATTGCCGCACATTTCCAAAAGCGTCTGCTCCAAAAGATCCGCAAACAGTCCGTCTCCCCCGGACTGCCTTTCCCTGGCGCCGATTTGCCAGAAGCACAGAAGCCGTTCAATCTCCCCCTGGTAATAATCCTTTTCCCGGTGCTCGTTCAGCTCCTGCAAAAAATAGCATAGGAGCGGGAAAACTTCATACCCCGATGCTTCCCGCTTTTGGACAGGATTCGCCTTCAACCACTCAAAATACTTCACAATGGTATCGTCAAACACATCGTTGCGGTCACGCCACTCAAACTCCTCCACCGGGCGCAGGCCGGCCACGTCCGCCTTGCCCTTTTGCTGTTTTGCCAGCCACTCCGCGCGGGATTTGGTAAAATAGTGGTTGACCCGGATCCGGTGGGTCGCAGGGACGAAATTGTCAACGCCATCCACGCGGTTCCCGTTTTCATCCACCGCCCAGCAATTCCAGCAGTACGCCGGATGATGGGGCGATGTGACGGCGCGGATCCGGCGTGGGTTCGCGATCGTTTTGACATGGGCATCCCACTTCCAGGGGAAAATGCTCCAGTCATATCCGTCCGGCGCGCGGTACAGATAGTTTTCCAAAACACTGCCGCTTGGCATCGTTTTATGCCCCGAGGAGCCGAAGGATTTGCAGTTGACCGCTACCCCCCCCGATGACGGAGCCGTCGCCATAATGTCATCCAGGACATCAATCAATCGCTCCTGCCGCAGCGGCAGCAAAAATTCGTCGATGTCAATGAATCCCATATACCGGCAGTCAAAGCGGTGAAGAAAGAGCGATTCGTTGTAAGCGTCCAGCTGGCGGTACTTGCCTGGATAAAAAGTGTACTCCACCGTGCCGTCCTGCATATATGGCATCAGTATATCCCGCACGCCATCCGTGCTTTCATTGTCAAAGATATAAAACTTTGAAACACCGGCCGCTATGTGGTAGTCCAGCCATTCCGCTATGTACGGCGCTTCGTCCTTGACAATCGCCGTGAGCGCCAGCTCATGGGGAAACGTAAAATCTGTAATCATACTGCCCTCCTTTATATGAAAAACTTTTTTATGGCCCGATCCATACGGCCATTCCTTCCAAAAGCAAAGCCATACCGGCGGCTCCGCAACCGCTCCCTGGCAACGCCTTTCCCTCCGGCACGGCGGCATATCATTTTTCCTCTGCCCCGGCCAACGCTGCTGAAAACTTCCTCAAATACCCTATGGCCTGTTCTTTTGTTAAGGAAAATCTTTTTTGCAGCTTTTCCACAATCCGTTCCGGCAAAACGCCTTCTTCCTCATTATCCAAAACCAGGGCAGCGATGCCTTGTTCGATGCCGCGCTCCATGCCCAGCTCAACGCCGCGTTCCATGCCTTCCTCGTAGCTCAGCTGCTTCTCGCTCCTAATATGAAGTTCTTCATCATATTCCGTCAATAACACGTTTCGCACCTCCCCCCGGTGTTTTAAAAGAAAATCCTTCAAGATATCCCTTTCAATGCAGTCCGCTACCGCGTGGTCGACCGCGTCCGAAAGCGTTTCCCCCTGTTTTCGGTTGATCCGGATCCGTTCCACCAGATACGCGTAATCGTGGAGCCGCCGGCAGTTCTTCATCAGTTCCTTATTATGCCCGTAATTGATGTTCCATACCTTCACTACGACCTGAAGCGTTTCTTCTTCCTCCCCCTTTCCTGCTTTCCGCCCTTCAAAGGCCTCCGAGAGCCGGAGAACTTCCCGCTCCTCCCGTTCTTTCGTGCCATTGTAGAAAACCATATAAACCGGGCGAGGCAGAGGAATCAGCTGGCTGGAATGGATATCCAAACCGCGGCTCGTAACATACCCCTGGTATAAATTCGAGAAATAGATCAACCCCCGCAGCGGCATGTTCGGGCACCAGCTGCTCTGTGCTTCATATAAATCCAGCTCATTCTCCGTCTCCACCAAAAAGGACAAATCGTTTTTAAACCCCATATAGATCACGTCCTCAATCGTCGTGATCTCCAGCAAGTCCGGATCCGTATAGGCCGAGCCGTTCAGGGCGTTATACAGCTCAAGCGCCCCCTCCCTATCCGAAAAAACCAAACGGAACAAGCCGTCCTTGTAATTGCGCCGGATCCTTGCCTTCTGCGGATGCGCGGCAGTTACTTTGCTTTTACCCATAAAGCTATTCTCCTTTTATTTTACTACACGTACCGGGAACTTGTAAACAGCCGCATA
>CANSWW010000316.1 GCA_947650845.1 uncultured Lachnospiraceae bacterium | reverse complement strand
TCGTTTACATCCAGCGTCGTACCGTTGGGCGCAAGCCCCTTGGACGCTTTGGGATACGTATAGCTGATTTTAAAATCTCCGGAATAGGGCGCTCCCTCCCTTAAATAGGCCAGACAGCCTGCCCCGCCCAGCACAGCCGTCGCCAGAATAAAGGGCAGTGCCTTTATGCATCGGCGCACTCTTTCTTTCGCGTTCAAGGACTGCTTTTGCACCAGGATATGGAAAGCAAACAGCAAACCGCCCAGGGCGGGAAGCAAGAGCAACAGCATTTTTAAGATTGGCCGGATTGTATACATGTCATGCTCCTTTCTCTTAATGAATCTCTACGATCACCAGTTCCGGACGGTTGTTGATCCGGGGAAGCCCCCCATGGCTGCCAAGTCCTCTGGATACGATCAGGGTCGCGTTTGTCAGAGCATACTGCCCCCCGGAGTGCGGAGGGAAAAATCCCGCTTCCGGATGGTACAGCCCGCCCAGGCCGGGGATTCGGATCAATCCGCCGTGGTAATGTCCGGCCAGTGCCAGATCCATCGTTGCGTCCTTTAGCTCCGAATCATACAGGTCCGGAAAATGAGAGAGGACCAGCTTATATCCGTCCTGACTCCAAAAATCCTCCAGCTTCTCCTTGGCCCAGTACTCATATCCCGCCGCTTCATTGGAAATACCGGCAATCCGGAGGATCGTATCCCCTTTTTGAAATTCCGTCGTTTCGTTAATCAGCACCTTCACGCCGTCCTCGACCAGCATCTCGTCAAGCGCCACCGGATCGAGCCGGCCGTACATCAGTGTCCCCTCGTGATTGCCCAGCGTGTAATAGACCGGGGCGATTTCCACCAGGGCCCGACACAGATTGCGGATCACCATAAAATCCGTATCGTCGTCGTTTACCATGTCGCCGATCATGGCGATCAGATCCGGCTGCTCCGTACGAATGGCTTCGATCAGCTCGCTGTTTCCCGTGCCGTATTCCATGCTGTGCAGATCCGAAAGCACCGCGATCTTGACCGGCGTATCCACCTTTTCCGATTCCAAATAATATCGCGAAATCTCAAAATGCCGGTTTGCCAGAATTTCGGAACCCACATACACCGCCAGCGCCAAAAGAAGCAGGCAGGGAATCACAAGCAGGAGCCGTTTCCTGCGTTTTCTTCCGGCCGCCATACGCTTGAGCCGAACCGCTTCGATCTGTTGCTTTCTCAACTCCTCGATGATCGTCTCTTTTTTGCTTGTTTCCATTTTGCCTGCCCCTTCCTGTTGTTTTCTCCGGCCTTTCTACTTCTCTCCAGAGGGCGCGAGTATCTCCCTCTCGATAAATTCCTTTGAATGCCGTATTTCTTTCTCCAGAGCCGCGTCCGCCGCTTCCCAGTCGATGAGCCCATCAATCTGCCCGACTGCGTCCGCCGTCTGTGCCAGGCGTTCCTCAAGACGGGCGCATGTAAGAAGATCCCGCATTCTGGCCCCCCTCGTGCTGTGCGCAAACGTCACAAACCGTTTACGCAAGAGAATCGACAGCGCCGTGCCATGGAATGAATTAGTCACAACATATTCCGCCTCTTCGATCCACTGCAGGAACCGGCGGGGATCGCCGCAGATCACACATTTCGCGCGGTCTGTCCAATGATGCATCCCCCATCTCGGCCGCAGGACTAAGACATCCAGCCCGGTGCGCCTTTCCAACCGTCTCAGATACTCCGCCATCTCCGGATTATATTCCGTATAGTACACGGCGATATAGCCTTTTTTTCTGCTTTTACCTGGCTTCCCTTTTTTCCACAGCTCTCTCCACTCTTTTCTATCCAGCAAAAATACCGGATCTAAGACAAACTCCGGCTTTTTATCGCACAGCTCCCCAATATAGGCGGCCGACTGCGGCTCTCTCAGGGATATCGTATCAAACCAGGACAAAAGCCCGCGAAGGATGTCATCATACTCTTTTGCCAGCCGCTTCGCGCCGATGCTGGCGGCATAAGCGACATAGCGCGCTTCTTTTTTCCGCCACTGCCTGAAGGTACAGAAATACCCCTCCTGAAACCCTTCCGTGATCTCCGGGTTCCAGATCTGGTCACTTCCGGCCACAAAGACATCGATGTCCTGTGCCCATTCGCCGATTTCTCGCGACGACCCCAGGACCTGCCGCGACCGCGTTAAGTACTCCCGCCGAAAACGCTCCATTTCCCGTTTCACCCGCCAATTTGCGCAAAGCGTCCGGGGACACATCTTCTGAGCTACTTCATAGCATCGGCGGGGCAGGCTGGCCTCCGGATTGCAGCGAAGCAGACGATACCTTGACCGCAGAGGCGGCGGAAAATACGGGATCAAGACCGCTTCCTCAAAACGGCTGATATACGTTTTCAGCGCGTAGCTCTGCAAAAGCGCTCCGTAATCGTTCGCCCAGTAGAACGTCAAGATACCAATCATGGCTGCCCTCCTCTTTTCACCGGTTTTCTCTCCATTTTTTCATGAGCTTTTCCGCCGCGGCCAGGGACATAAACCGACAAAGCAGCAAGAATGCCGGCCGCCTGCGTTTGGGCAGGACCGTAGGACCGCAGAGCCTGGGCTGCGTCACATCCTCTTTCCGGCATACAAAATACCGAAATTCCTCATAGCCCGCCTCCTACGCACATCAATCCTGTAACAATCCTTCCACTC
>CANSWW010000315.1 GCA_947650845.1 uncultured Lachnospiraceae bacterium | reverse complement strand
GCCGAGACGACAGCCGCGCCCGAGACGACGGCGGAGACGGAACCGGCTTCGGCTGACCTTACCTGCGATGTCGTAATCATCGGCGCCGGCGGCGCCGGCTTGACGGCGGCTCTGCAGGCAGTGGAGAACGGCGCCGAAAGCGTAATCGTAGTGGAAAAGCGCACGGCTCCGGGCGGTAACTCCATCGCCTCGACCGGCGGCATGAACGCGGCTAAGACGCCCAACCAGGATGAAAACGAGTTCGTGGACGCGGAAGGCGTCGAGAATATGCTGGAAAACGCCAAGAAGAATTACGCGGACAACGAGCAGATTATGGCGTTGGTAGAGACGGTAGAATCCCAGTTTGAGGAATTTAAAGCCAATCCGGAGGGCTATTTTGACAGCGTAGAGCTGTTTGAGCTTGACACGATGGTTGGCGGCAAGGGGCTCAACAACCTGGAGCTGGTAAAGGTGCTGGCGGAGAATTCCGCGGATTCCATTGTGTGGCTTCGGGAGAACCAGGGCGCGGATTTAAGCTCGGTCGGCCAGTTCGGCGGCGCCAGCGTCAAGCGGATCCACAGACCGGTAAACGAAGAGGGCAAGACGATATCGGTCGGCTCGTATCTGATCCCGATCCTGTCCGCCAACTGTGAAGCCAATGAGAAGATTCAGATTATGACCGAGACAAAGGCAACCGAGATCGTGATGAAAGACGGCGCGGCGGCCGGGATCATGGCGGAGGGCGCAAACGGCGCGTTCCAGATCAACGCGGGAGCGGTTGTGATCGCCAGCGGCGGCTTTGGCGCGAACAATGAGATGGTGGCGAAATACCAGCCGAGCTTTGACGGCTATATCACGACCAATACGCCGGGCGCGACGGGCGACGGCATTGTGATGGCCGAGGCGGTCGGCGCGGCGACCGTGGACATGGAGCAGATTCAGCTGCATCCGACCGTATATCAGGCGACGGGCGCTCTGATCACCGAAGGCCTGCGCGGCGACGGCGCGATCCTTGTGAACGCGGACGGCCTGCGCTTTACGAACGAGGTGGGGACGCGCGACGCGGTATCGGCGGCCGAGTTTGCTCAGCCCGGTAACTGCGCGTATCTGATCGTGGATCAGGCGATGGCAGATAAATCCAACGTAATTGCCGGCTATATTGACCGCGGCATGACCGTGCAGGGCGACACCTATGAGGCGCTGGCCGAGGCGGCCGGCATTGCTCCGGAAGCCTTTGCCGAGACCATGGAGAAGTGGAATGCCTGCGTGGAGGCCGGCAAGGACGAGGAATTTGGCCGTACCTCCTTTGTGACGAAGCTGGAGACGGCTCCCTACTATGCCATCCAGGTGGCGCCCGGCGTACATCACACGATGGGCGGCGTGCAGATCAACGCCCAGGCCCAGGTGATCGATACGAACGGCCAGGCCATCCCCGGTCTGTTCGCGGCCGGCGAGGTGACGGGCGGCGTCCATGGCGCGAATCGCTTAGGCGGCAACGCGGTGGCCGATATCGTGGTATTTGGCCGGATTGCCGGCGCGAGCGCGCAGGAGTACGCGGCACAATAAAGGAACAAGATAAGAGGCTTCTTCGCTTCCCGGGAATTCGGGTATGAGAAGGAGGAGCCATAAACCAAAACGGCCGGCGGGACATCTCGCCGGTCGTTTGTTTACAATCTTGTTACACCATTTTGAGTCGAAATATGGTATACTCGTCTGTGTGTTGCGGTGCTGCGCGGACACAGACTCAAAGCAGGGAGGGCGTTTGCAAATGGAAAATCCGAGGCTGATGGTAATAGAGGATGAAAAGCCGATTGCGGAGCTTTTGGAATACGGGCTTAGCCGGGAGGGATTTCAGGTGCTTTGCGCCCAGACCGCGGGAGCGGCGCTGGCGTCGGCCCCGCAGTTTCGTCCGCAGGCGATCCTCCTCGATTGGATGCTGCCGGATATGGACGGCCTGGAGCTGTGCCGGCTGTTCTCGGCGGAGTACAACGTGCCGATCCTCATGCTGACGGCCCGGGCCGACATGGAGGATAAATTAAAAGGGCTGGAGTCGGGAGCCGACGACTATATAACCAAGCCCTTTGACATGCGCGAAGTGGTGATGCGGATCCGGGCGGTCCTGCGCCGCTTCGAAAAAGGAAGCGCTGCGACAGAGGCAGACGGCGGGACAGATTCGCTCACGATTTCCGAGGCGGAACGCATGGTGATGCGCAAAGGACGGCTGGTGGAGCTGGCGCCCAAGGAATACGAGCTGCTCTTGTATCTGACCAGGCATCCCAGAGAAGCCTTATCCAGGCAGCGGCTTTTGGAGGAGGTATGGGGCTATGATTTTGCCGGAGATACGCGGACCGTGGATATTCATATACAGCGCCTGCGCAAAAAGCTGTCCCTGGAGGGACATTTGATGACCGTGTTCGGCGTGGGGTACAAATATGTTCCGTAAAAGCATCCTTTGGAAAATGATCCTGGGCCTGTTTGCGATTGTCTTATTTGGCAGCGTGTTCCTGTATTGGATCGCGCAGAAACAGCAGATGGACAGCTGTACGGATCAGCTGATCCGCGATTTGAACAATTTAAAGGCCAATACCCAGGTGTATGTCCGCCAGCTGCTGGTCTTAGACGGACAAAACAACGATGAAACCAGCTACCGCAATGTGGCGCAGGAGATGGTGCAGGAGCTGTACCAGATCAACGGCTGCTACGGAGCCGCCTATACC
>CANSWW010000314.1 GCA_947650845.1 uncultured Lachnospiraceae bacterium | reverse complement strand
CAAAAGCTCGCTTTCCAGCCTTCTGCGCCCTCGTTCCGGCTCATAATACCGATCCACATAATGACGCACCTCTGTAAACAAACTCTCGCTTATCCGCACGGCCTTCCGGTCAAAAACCACCAGATAAACCGCCATTTCGTGATCCTCTAAAAATGCCTCGATCGTTCTCACCGCCACCCGCAGGGCCTGTTCCCTGGGATATCCGTAAATGCCGGAGGAAATCAGCGGGAAAGAAACGGACTCGCAGCCATGCTCCGCCGCCAGCAAAAGCGCGTGGCGATACGCGCCGGCCAGCGCCTCCTCCTCTCCCTGGCCTCCGCCCTGCCAAACCGGGCCGACCGCATGGATAATATAGCGCGCCGCCAGGCCGTAGCCCTTTGTAATCACCGCCTGTCCCGTCGGGCAAGGCGCCTTTTCCCGGCACTCCGCCTCCAGCCCGCTGCTTCCCGCCGCCCGGAAAATAGCGCCGCAAACGCCGCCGCCCGCCCTTAACAGAGAGTTGGCCGCGTTTACAATGGCATCGGTATGCATATTCGTAATATCATTATGTACAATTTGAAACGACATGCCGCTTTCCTCCTTAGCGCCTGTGTTCTCAGGGCATTTTATGCGCCCTTGTGACGTTTCCTTTTTATTACCTGTGTTCTCAAGAGATAATGGCATCCCCCTGTGGCGTTTCCCCCTGCCATACACTCATTCTTCCAGCAGCTTGCAAAATATCTCATTTAGCGGCTCCCACTGAGGCGTTCGGTCGTCCGGCAGACGACTGATTTCCACAGAGGCTTTCGACAGCCAGTTTTCGATATACTGGTTCAGCCAGTCCGCTCTCGGTCCCTTTTCCGCCTCCGTCATGCGCACCTTCTGCTCCTGCAGACGGTCGATTTGCCGTCTCAGCTCCTGATCCTCCAGCTCGTTTTTCATATCGTCAAAGCGCACCGGCGGCGGGCCGCCATGGCTTGCAATCCATTGGCAGCACAAAATCGGGCGCAGTACATAAAAATACTTCTTGTATTTCACCTGTTCTCCCAAAAGATGCGCCTGATAATTGCTGCGGGCCGTCCCATAGTAGTGGTACATGGCCGCCTTCTTTGAAAAATACGCAGAGGCCCTCTCATAAACCATCCGCCACTGCGGCGTCGTATAATAAACCTCCGGCGACAACGCCCATTCAAAAGGCGTGGCATTGGATTTATGGAATAGCCGCAATACCTTGGCGATATCCCAGCCGTTGATATCCAGCACCTCGTTCAGCTCCCACTCGATATGGTCCGCCGTATCCTCCAGCCGCAGATACGCCTCCTTCTTTCTCACATAGATAAAGCGCACGTCGTAATCGCTGTCCGGCGAGGCAAAGCCCCAGGCCCGGCTGCCGCTCTCGGCGGCGTGGAGAATACGCACCTGGCAGTCCGCCTCGATCTGCGACAGCTTCCGCAAAATAAGAGGCCGTATGGCTTCCCCCCTACCAATCATCCCGCACCACCCTTTCATTCACATACATCACAAATTCTTCCACCCGCTTAAAATCCGGCGCATCCGGCAGCGCCGTGTTCGCGGCCGCCCTCTGCAAGCGCTT
Source organism: uncultured Lachnospiraceae bacterium (assembly GCA_947650845.1). Classification (GTDB taxonomy): domain Bacteria; phylum Bacillota; class Clostridia; order Lachnospirales; family Lachnospiraceae; genus RGIG7193. The sequence continues at coordinate 1,131 of CANSWW010000314.1, read as the reverse complement.
CTCATACTCCTGCAGCAATTCATAGAATTCCGGCCGGAAGCCGCCGTCCTCCTTCCGGTACGCGCCGCCGCGGATTGCCATCAAAAGCTCCTGTTCTTCTCCCCGCCAGGTACGGATCTCCTCCTTTTCCAGGATATCCAAGGCCATCAAAAACAGGCGGATCAGGTGCATGGCATGCTTATTCAAATGGGCGTCGTCCTTCTTTTTATTGCGCTTGCCGATCTTGTCGTAATCCTTCACAATGTTGTTCAGCTCGGCCCACATGCTGCGGTAATCGCGCAGCGGATAATGCTTCAGGGCTACATCCGCAAAAATCTCCTGCTCATACTCCGGATTTTCGGCCCAGTCCAGATAAAGCCGGAACTGCCCCCGCTCAAAGGAGGCGTAACGGCTGGCAAAGTCATACATGGCCGACTGCAACGAATGTAAAATATGCCCCTCGCGTTCCGCCTGGGGATAAGAATCCCGCGCCAGCGCATTTTGCAGACGACGCAGCTGCGCCCCGGCATAGCCGCCAAAGGACTGCACCGCCCGTTTGGAGAGAAACAGCTTGCGGCACTCCAAAAGCTCCCGGCCGATCGGATGCAGGTACAGATAATTTTGCGGACGCAAGCCAAGAAGCTCGATCACATTGGGATTGCAGGCCAAAAGCAGACCAATGATTTTCCGAAAGCCGTAAATACAGGTATCCGTACCATCGTCTACATACTGCTCAAAGGACGACAGGCCCAAAATGTCCCGGCGGCTGTCCACGGCGATTCCGCGGATATCAATATCGCTGTCCGGCGTATTGGTGCCGTAGGCATAGCTGCCAGCCAGCCCGATGAGGATCAGATGACGCCCCAGGTGCGGGTTGGCCCGCAAAAAATCATACGCGGGTTCTTGCAGCAGGGATGCTGTAAGCATACGCTTCCTCCTTTCAGCCCGTTGTTTTCAGGGCATAGCAGAGCTACTGCTATTATATCGTCCCGGCCGCTCTTTGGCAAGATTAGAAACGGCGCAATCCCGGAGCGGACGAAGAACACGGAACGCGCCGCCAAGGGCAAACACGAAAAAGCAGCATTGCCCGGCCGCTTCCTGCTACGGCAAAATACGGGGCAAAAGCCGTCAAGCCGACAGCCTCCGCCCCGC
>CANSWW010000313.1 GCA_947650845.1 uncultured Lachnospiraceae bacterium | reverse complement strand
GGGGTTTTCCTCCGAATAAAAGGCCAAGGCCTCCGTCCAGGACGTCAGATCAAAGGGGTCCGTCCGTTGAAAGCGGACCTCGCGCCCCCGCCTGACCGTGCGCAGCAGGCCCAACGTCTGGTATTCCTTCAGCTTCTTGCGGACGGTGGACTCGTCCAGAGAGAACACGTTCTCAAACCGGGACAGATATCTGCCGCCGATCCGGTCGGCAATCTCGCGGACGGCGAGAGCGCTGCCGTCCGCGAGACTGTCCAGAATATAAAAATGCAGGGTGATATCCTTGGCGGTGAAGCTCTTGGCCTTGAACGCCTGGTATAAGGGGTTGCGGGGAATGTTCCGGCTGTCCACGGAAAGAAACACCCGCTTCCCCCCTGCGTCCCGGCGGAAGGACATGTACGCCCCCAGCCAGCTCTCCAGCCTGCGCCGCTCGTTGTCGTAACTGCGCCCGCTCTTGGCGTCGTATTCCTCCCGGCTCTTGAAGCCGTAGACATAAAATTCCCGCATGTAATCCCGGATGCGCTCAAAATCCTTGATTAGCTCGTGGTAGGACATAGCGTCCGCCTCGCTTCCATCTGGTTTTCGATTACTCAGTGCGCCTGGATTTCCTGCAAATTTCCCGATAGACCGCTATTCCGGCCGCGCTGATAACAAGCGTACCTGCAAACACGATCACGGCAAACAGATAATTGCCCACTCCCAGCGCATTGCCTCCGATAGTGGAGGTGACAATTGAAGGCAGGGGCGCGACCAGGCTGATACATATCCAGGTGCGCAGCGGCAGCTTCGTCAGCCCGACAAAATAGCTGAGCACATCCTTTGGCGTGCCCGGCAGGAAAAACAGGAAAAAGACCCAGAAGCTCAGCTTCCTTTCGTTTTGGAGGAACCGCAGGGACTGTAATTTTTCCAGCGGGAAGAACACCTCCGCCGCCATGGTCCCGAACCGCCGCACCAGCAGGAACACCAGCAGCCGTCCCAGGAAAGCGCCCAGTACGCACAGCAGCGTCCCCTCCAGCGCGCCGAAAGCGTAGCCCGCCGCAATCTCCAGCGGCTCCCCTGGAATCACGGCCACGATAATCTGCAGGATAACCATGCCCATGAAGAGGCCCGGCGCACGGATGCCCTGCTGGTCCACCCAGGCGCGGAAGCGGTCCGGCTCGTTGGCAAAGCGGATCAGGGGACGCCCGGCAAACCAGCATACCAGGGCAGACAAAAATAAAAACAGAAAAATCCCAATTCCGACAATCCATCGTTTCTGCGCGTTGGATAATGGCTTATGCCGCCTCATAGCCCTGTCCTCCTTTGTGATGTATATCTGTATTGTACATGGATTTTTCTTAAATGAAAAGTGGGTAAATCTATAAGAAAAGATTAACGGCGTAAAGTACGCCGCCTGCAGAATGACAGAAAGCCGCAGAGAATTGCCTGTTGTACAATTCCCCGCAGCTCTCCGTAGGCCGCCTCCGTGTTCCGGAGCGCGGCAGGCGGTTAAAGGGCGATGCTTCCGTTATCGCTGTCATTGACGACGTAGTATGCCTTGCCCTCGTCGGGCTTGAGATACACGACCAGCTTTTTGATTCCGGCCTCCTTGTGGCCCTCCGCAATGTAGGCTGCGGCAGCGCGTTCCCGGCAGTCGGAAATGTTCCACTCCTGACCGCCAATCTGGAGGTAGACCTCCTCCACTGTCTTCCCTTTCTTGGCCTGCACGGCCTCGCTGGCGGCGGGCTTTGCCTCTGTGGATGCGCTCTTTTTCGTACGCGGCATAGTTTGTTTTCTCCAATCTTTTTTAGTGCAGCGCTTCGCTTTTAACGAATGCGTTATGTATAGTATACCTTTCTTTCCCGTTTTGCAACGCTTTACTGAATAAATTTTTGCTGCTCAAAGAGAATAAACATGGTATATTGCACAAATTTAAGGAGAATCCGCCGTCAGCGGCCACGCTGTTACTCGCCGAACAGGGGTGTGGACAGATATCGGTCTCCGGTATCCGGCAGCAGGACGACAATCGTCTTCCCCCGATTTTCCGGCCTCCTGGCCAGCTGGAGCGCGGCCCACAACGCCGCGCCGGAGGAAATGCCCGCCAATACGCCCTCGCTTCTGCCTAACTTCCGTCCGGCGGCGAAGGCGTCTTCATTCTCCACGGCAATCACCTCATCGTAAACGCCGGTATTCAGCACCTCCGGCACGAACCCCGCGCCGATCCCCTGAATCTTATGGGCGCCGGAAGTCCCCTGGCTCAGCACGGGGGAGGAGGCGGGTTCCACAGCTACCACCCGCACCGCCGGATTTTTACTCTTGAGATACTCCCCGACGCCGGTGATGGTACCGCCGGTTCCCACGCCAGCCACAAAAATATCCACCGCGCCGCCGGTGTCCTCCCAGATTTCCGGACCGGTAGACGCTTTGTGAGCGGACGGATTTGCAGGGTTCACAAACTGGCCGGGAATAAAGCTGCCGGGGGTCTCGCGGGCCAGCTCCTCCGCCTTGGCAATCGCGCCTTTCATACCCTTTGCGCCCTCTGTCAGCACCAGCTCCGCGCCGTAGGCCCGCATCAGCTGCCGCCGCTCCACGCTCATGGTCTCCGGCATGACAATGATGATGCGGTAGCCCTTTGCCGCCGCTACGGAGGCCAGACCGATCCCCGTGTTGCCGGAAGTCGGCTCAATAATGACAGAGCCAGGCTGCAGGAGGCCCTTTGCCTCTGCGCCGTCAATCATAGCCTTGGCAATGCGGTCCTTCACGCTG
>CANSWW010000312.1 GCA_947650845.1 uncultured Lachnospiraceae bacterium | reverse complement strand
ATAGTCGCCCTTTGTCGGGTTGCAGCGGAGCAGGAAAGCGTGTTTCTCTGTATCCACACGGAAGCCGTACTCCGTGCAATAGTTCCCATTAAAGCCACTATCGGGAAATTCCTTTGTAAATGCACCCATGTCATAGCGGTTATGCAGAAGCCCCTTATCTTCACGCAGGGTATTGATAACATCGTCCAGACCTGTCTTGAACTCGTCCGTTTTCCACCGGAAGCTTTTTATAGAGCACGATATAGTCAAAATGCAGGCCCGTGATCAACGGTATGTCCTCGCGGATCTGCGAGGAGCTCTCCACGACCGTTCCGTCCTTATCGAAATACATATGGCTGCCCATATAATCGATATATCCGACCACCTTCTTTTCATACACGTTGACCGTCGCTTCCTTCAGGCCGTTAAATTCCACGGTGTAGCCGGCCACAAAGGGAATCTCCTTCGAATCCCCGAAGCGGTTTTTGAGCCAGGCGTACAGCACGTTCTTTTCCAGCGACGTTTCAAATATAAAATCCGCCAGCTCCTGCTCCGTATAAAATTCCGCTCCGTTCACATGAATGGTCCCGATCCGCAGGTTCCATAAAAACAGCAAAAAAAGCGCCGCCGCCCCCAAAAGGGCTAAGACTCCCTTTCCCCTTCGTTTTTGTCTCTGCGGCTGCGCTCTTTTCGTCATAGGTTCCTCCCTGTCTCATACACTTGTCGCTAATGCTTCTCAATCCGGGCTCCCAGGCCCTGCAAATCCTCTACGATCTCCTCGTAGCCACGGTATACATGCTCGCAGTCATGGATCGTCGTCGTCCCTTCGGCAGCCAGGCCGGCTACAATGAGGGCCGCTCCGCCCCGCAGGTCGCGAGCCGTCACCTCGGCGCCCTTCAGACTCCGGACTCCCATAATATGGGCTTCCTGGCCTTCTACGCGAATATCCGCCCCCATGCGGTTTAGCTCGGCCGCCGTCTCAAAGCGGCCTTCAAAGATATTCTCCCGGATCACGCTGTTTCCCCTGGCCAGGCAGAGCGTCGCCAGAAAAACCGACTGCATATCGGTCGGAAAGCCGGGGTACACGGCCGTCTCCAGATACGGGATCGCCCGCAGGCGCGCGGGCGCTTTTAAGGAAATCCGGCTGCCCTCGGCCATCACCTGACAGCCGCAGGCACAGAGGACCTCCAAAATCGTTTTCATATAAGCGACCGGCGCGTCGTTTAAGCAGATCTCCCCGCCCGTCACAGCCGCGGCCGCCAGATAGGTGCCGGCCGCAATCCGGTCGCCGCACACCCGATAGACCGGGGATTTCGCGCTTTTTTGTCCCCGCACGCGGATCGTATCCGTCCCGGCTCCCACGGTCTTAATCCCCATATGCGCTAAAAACAGACACAGCTCGACGATCTCCGGCTCCCTGGCACATCCCCGGACCACCGTCTCCCCCTGGGCGCCCACCGCCGCCATAATCGCGTTCTCCGTCGCGCCTACGCTGGGAAAAGCGAGCGAAAGCTCCGTCCCCTCGTAGCGGCCGGCGCGGGCTTCGATGCGGCCCTCCTTTTCCTCCACCGCGATCCCCAGGTCACGCAGCAGTTTTACATGATAATCCACCGGCCGCTTTCCGATCGAGCAGCCGCCCGGATAATAGGTCACAGCCTGGCCCAAACGCGCCAGGAGCGGCCCCAACACCATAATCGACGAACGCATTTTACGAACATAGTCCAGCGAAATTTCGCAGGAATCCAGATTCGAGGCATCGATTTCCATCCGATGCCCGTCCCTTTGGATCGAAGCGCCCAGCTTTTCCAAGATCCGCACCATGCAGGATACATCCTCAATCTGCGGGACATTCTCCAAAACCGTAACGCCTTTATGCAAAAGCGAGGCCGCCATCATCGGCAGCACCGCGTTCTTAGACCCCTGGACCCTTTGCTCGCCATACAGAGGAAGGCTTCCCAGGATTTGTATGTCGTTCACTTCTTTCCCTCCATACCGTAATTCTACTAGTATCCTATGTATGACAGATTGTCAGCGTTCCAGAGTAATCCGGTTGGATACCCCCAGGACCATGCCCATCTCCATCATCAGAAACCCTACCGAGGTACCGCCGTAGCTGATAAACGGCAGGGTAATCCCCGTATTGGGAATGGAATTCGTCACAACCGCGATATTCAGGATCACCTGAATGGCAATATGGGCCATCACGCCCACCACGATCAGCGCGCCTAAGAGGTCCGGCGCATTGTTGGCAATAATCATAAAGCGCCACACCATAAACAGAAATAAAAGGATCACGCACACGGCGCCAAACAGCCCCAGCTCCTCACAGATAATCGAGAAAACCATATCGTTCTGCGCTTCCGGTACAAACCCCAGCTTCTGGATGCTCTCTCCCAGCCCCCGGCCAAACAGGCCGCCGGAGCCGATGGCATATAGTCCCTGCAAGACCTGCCACCCTCCGGTATCCGGATAGGCCTCGGGATTCTTCCAGACCTCGATGCGCTCCAGCTGGTAGCTTTCCAGGATGTTCATCTCCACCAGCTTTTCGCCGTATTCCACAAACAGATAAGCCACGGCCAGGACCGCCACGATGCCGAAAATATAAATCCCCTTCTTTTTGCTGCCGATGAAGCACATCAGAAAGGCAATGCCGGCAATGATGATGCCGGAGCTTAGATTGTTCATCGCTACCAGCAAAAAGGGCGGGATCGAAAGAACCAGGGCCAGCGCAATCCCCCGCCAGGTATCGATCCCCCGGCCGATGCGGTTAATCATCAC
>CANSWW010000311.1 GCA_947650845.1 uncultured Lachnospiraceae bacterium | reverse complement strand
AAAACAATACTGAATTCTTTGACAAGCTACCAGAAAGAATGATAGTCCGAGTACAGGAGCCGAAATTCTCTGTCGCAGATATAATTTCTTTAGGTGGAATGTAGACGGGACTCATATCTTCTAAGTTTGGAGTTACATCACTCAGTATATCCATATGCCTGACTTGACGATTCCCAAAATGAATCTACACTGTCAGTGACTTATCAAATTTAACAATAATGTCTGTATGATTACTTCCTTGCCTTCTATTAACCAACCTTCCTATCGCATCCTGATCCGGCTGAAATACCCCTCGCATTTTGTCGACAAACAAGCTCTCAAGTTTATCCCTCGTTACATCGCTTTTCAAATGGAAAGCATCGGAATAACCCTTCAGCAAAGAATACAGGAGCTTTATCAAAGCAGTCTTACCTATGCTGTTTTCTCCGCTGATTATATTGATATTTGGTGAGAAATCCGCATCTAAATGATTAAAAATCATGAAGTTTTCCAAAGTCAACTTTTTTATTTTCACTTACAGTTCCTCCGAACTTTTCTGTTATGACTTCTTCTCAATAAGATTATTTCTCTTTCATCCCGCTTCTAAACATCCAGCTGGTAAATTTCCACATCCAGTCTCCGGCCGTCTTTCCAGGCGATTTCCCGCAGAACTCCCGTTTTTTGAAACCCATATGCTTTATGCAATCGCACACTGGCCTCATTGCCTGCCGTGATTTTCGATACGACCATATGGATCCTCTCATCCCGCCGGGCCATTTCCAGGATCGCGTCCATCAGCTGCCGGCCGATCCCTCTTCTTTGACAAGTTCGGTCAATATAGATGGACAGCTCCACGCTGGCCGCATAAGCCGCCATGGGAAAAAGCGGGGACAAGCTGGCATACCCGGCGATCGCCGGCACATCCGGCCCCGAAAAAGCATCCGGCTCTTCCACTCCTGCCGGCCCCGATTCCCGCAACTTTGGGACGAGCTCCGCTGCCAGCAGCGGATAGCTTCCTTTATTATGCGCCAAAAACCACTCTTTGCGCGCTTCGACCGTCCACGGCTCCAGATCAAGCGTAGCCGTCGTAGTGGTCACGGCATCGTTATAGATGGCAGTCAATGCCGGCAGGTCCGAAAGGACGGCCGGGCGAATCCGAAGGACGGGCATGGGAAGCTCCTTTCTAACACGTGTATCTTGTCAGTTCTATTTCTATAAATATACACGATACCGGCCGTTTACGCAAGCGGCGACTTTGCCCCTTACCCGTCATTCTCTCCAATGCACACATTCACCAGAAAAACGCTCTCGGCCCCGGCCTCCAAAAGTACCCTCGTGCAGGCCTGCGCCGTATTGCCGGTCGTGTAGATGTCATCCACCAGAAACACCGCGGCCCCCTTTACCGGCTGACGGCCTGGGCCGAACGCTCCCTCCAGGTTACGCTCCCGCTCACCCAGGCCCAGGTATTTCTGCGCTACGGTCTTTTTGCGGCGCACAAGCGCCCCGGGCCATACCGGAATCCCCATGTACTTTGCCAGACGCCGGGCCAGCTCCTGCGCCTGATTGTAGCCACGCTCGCTCCTTCGACTTCTATGGACCGGAACCGGGACCAGGGCGTCGGGCTTCAGACGCTTCAGCTGTTCGCCATAGCGCTCCCACAGCGCCTTGGCATACCAGTCGGCATATTCGATCCGGCCCTTGTTTTTAAATTGCCGGATCGAAGCGCGCATCACATCGTTGTATACCGCGAGCGCGACACCTCCCACGAAGGACCGTTCCTGACGGCTGCAATCATAGCAGTATTCGATCTCTGCGGCCGCAATTTCCTTGCCGCAGCGCAAGCAGGTCGGTTCTTTTACAAAGGAGACCTTTTTTTCACAGTCCGGGCAGATCAGCCGGCCAACCGGGCTGACAATCTCATGGCAGACCGGGCATCGGCGCGGATATAAAACGGACAGTGTCCGCTCCTTCCATTCTATTTTCTTACCTTCCATGTTCCCCCTCTTTCCTGCCTTTTGGCAGTTGGGCCGCCTCAAGCGCCAAACGCCGCCAGTTCCCGAATTCTTACATCCAGACTGGAGTAGCGCCTTTGCTCGACCTGGTTGTCCACCATCGCATCAAAGGTTTCCGGCAGGCCGACAATGCACACACACTGGCGGGCCCGCGTCACCGCCGTATATAAGAGATTGCGGCTCATCAGCATCCGCGGGCCGGAGAGCAAAGGGATCACAACGGCCGGATATTCGCTTCCCTGGGATTTGTGGATCGTGACCGCGTAGGCCAGCTCCAGCTCGTCGGCCTGCCCGAACCCATACGTCACCATCCTCCCCTCGTCAAATTCCACCTCGATCTGCTCGGAAAAGAGATTTACCTGGCGGATGATGCCCATGTCGCCGTTAAAAACCCCCGCCCCCTTCTCCACCGGAATTCCGTAACGGCTGCGTACCTCCCACTCCATCTGATAATTGTTTTTGATCTGCATGACCTTGTCGCCTTCCCGGAAAATCCCCTGCGGCAGCTCCTTTTCCGCCTTGCCCTCGTCCGGCGGATTTAAAAACTGCTGGAGAATCCCGTTGAGCCGCTCGACGCCCAGCATCCCCTTGCGCATCGGCGTCAGTACCTGGATGTCATACATGGCGGCCCGCACATAGTCCGGCAGCTTACGGCTCACCAGCGTGATCGACGCGTTGATCACCGCGTTGGCGTCCTCCCGGCGCACAAACAGGAAGTCGCGGCTGCCGGACTATGTGCGGGCCGCCATGTATGACATCCAGGTACTG
>CANSWW010000310.1 GCA_947650845.1 uncultured Lachnospiraceae bacterium | reverse complement strand
GCCCCTAATCCGTAACCCTTAAATAATGCCCCCAAATCCTCCCCCTCCATATAGCAGATTGCCACATCCGTGCGCGAACGCCGCCCCACATTCTGAAGCTCCACCCGCAGCCGCGGGTCGCGGATGCGCCGCCTGATCAGCGCCGTGTTAAAAATCAGCGTTTCCACAAAGCCGTCCCGCGACCCCCGCATGACCTTATCCTTCTCCGGCTCCTGCACCCCCCGCGACGGGTACTCCCGGCAGTCCATAATCAGGCACTGTGCATACCCGTCGATAAACAGGCACGTAATCCCCGCCAAAAATGCCGTCGCCACGTCATCCATATCCGTAAGCGCCCCCACCTCGCCGTACGGCAAAAGCTGCTCCATAAACCGCTTCCCGTCCTTTGGCATCGCCTCCGGCTTCACGCTGTACAGAAACTGGATCGTCCGCTGCAAAACCCCCGCGTCCGTAAACCCGTCAATCATGTAAATCACCGAAGGCCGGCCCCCGATCTCCAGCCTCCGCTCAATAATATCATAGTTCTGATCCGGTGCAAAAATACCTTTAAAAGCCGCCTGGTTCTCTGCAATGCTGGCCGACAATTCTTTTGCCATACCGTCCCGCTCCTCTCCGGCGCACACGCCGCACACATTCTGTTCCCGCGATCCCTCCATGTCTTAGCCGGATGATAACCAGCCAAGGCGTCCGCCCCGTCACGCCGGCCGAAAAGGCCCGCAAAGTCACGCCATGCAAGATCGCATCACAGCACTAGTGTGCCCATATCCTCCCAAATTATTGCGCCGGAAAGCAAAATTCCCCCGTTCAGATACAAAACGCCGCATAAAGCGGAATCGTCTTTTTTCCCATACCCTTGACAAACCCCCGCAAACCGCCTATGATGGTATCAAAGGAAACAGGTTCCGGTAGGTAAGGCTACCACAGGGATACGGGTTGCTGCCGCAAAGTAGTGGAGACACTATTCGCTGGCCAACAGGCGCTGTCGAACACACAAGGCGGCGCTTAACGCAATGACAAGCCCTGTGAAGCTAAAGCTCGCACGGCGGCAGATCAGACATCCACCAACGTACAAGCCCCGCTGGCAGACTGCCCGCGGGGCTTTATACATTCTTTGCCGACAAAAGCATACACACAGCCGCCGGCATACAAAACGCAGCCGATCATCGTCTAATCGCGCCGGCCGCCTCCGAGCCTGTCCCAAAAACATCGAAAGAGAGGTGGAACCATGGAGCACGAAATGAACTATGCCGCAGAAGAAATCGAAGAAATGCTGAGTGCCAAGCGCTACCGCGAACTGAAAAACATCTTTTCCTCCATGGAACCAGCCGATATCGCCCTGGTATTTGAGGATGTCCCCGATGCGCAGCTTCCTTTGCTGTTCCGCATCCTGCCCAAGGATATGGCGGCCGAAGTATTCGTGGAAATGGACAACGACGGCCAGGAACTCCTGATCGCCGCCTTCAGCGACCGCGAGCTCAAAGAGGTGCTCGACGAGATGTATTTAGACGACACCGTAGACATCATCGAGGAGATGCCCGCCTCCGTCGTCAAACGTATCCTGCGCCAGGCCGATCCCGAAACCCGCCGCCAGATCAATGAAATCCTCCAATACCCCGACGACTCCGCCGGCAGTATTATGACCATCGAATACGTCAGCCTCAAGGCGGATATGACCGTGGACGACGCTTTTACCCGTATCCGCCGTACCGGCGAGGACAAGGAAACCATCTACACCTGCTATGTCACCGACAAAGACCGCCATCTGATCGGCGTCGTCTCCGTACGCACGCTGCTTCTTGCCGACCCCGCCGACCAGATCCGCGAAATTATGGAAACCAACCTAACCTACGCCACCACTTTGGAGGATAAGGAGGATGTAGCCCAGAAATTCAGTAAATACGACTATCTGGCCCTGCCTGTGGTGGATCAGGAGAAGCGTCTCGTCGGCATTGTCACCATCGACGACGCCATGGACGTATTGCAGGAAGAAAACACCGAGGACATCGAAATGATGGCCGCCATCACCCCCACCGACAAGCCCTACATGAAAACCGGCGTATTCGAAACCTGGAAAAAACGCATCCCCTGGCTTCTGCTTCTGATGATTTCCGCCACCTTTACCGGCGCTATCATCACCCACTACGAGGCCGCGCTCGGCGCCTATGTCGTGCTTACCGCCTTTATCCCCATGCTCATGGATACCGGCGGCAATGCCGGCGGCCAAGCCTCGGTCAGTATCATCCGCGGGCTGGCTCTCAATGAAATCGAGTACTCCGACACGCCGAAAATCATCGGCAAAGAGGCCCTCGTCGCCCTGGCCTGCGGCCTCACTCTCGCCGGCGCCAACTTCCTCAAGATGATGCTTATCGACCGCATCGCCCCTCTCACGGCTCTTGTGGTCTGCCTGACCCTGATCGTCTCCGTGCTCGCCGCCAAAATCGTCGGCTGCACTCTGCCGATCGCCGCCAAACGTATCGGTTTCGATCCCGCCGTCATGGCCAGCCCCTTTATCACCACCATCGTCGATGCCATCTCCCTGGTAGTCTACTTCCAGATCGCCACTCATTTGCTGCACATCGGCTGAAAACAAGGCCGCCGTACCCGGTTCTCATCCCGGTACGGCGGCCATTCTTATTCCCGTTCCCGCTGCAATAGCAGCTTGATTCTTTTCAATTCTCCGCTATCTAACGTTTGACCATTATGTAAAACCCTCAAATCCCCGACATCCTCCTCTTCCCTCCTCCCCCTACTCTCGTCTCT
>CANSWW010000309.1 GCA_947650845.1 uncultured Lachnospiraceae bacterium | reverse complement strand
AACATCACCTCATAATCCATCTTATAGATGTGGTCGCCGGACAGAATCAGAACATAGTCCGGATTATAGCTGTCCATATAGGTCAGGTTCTGATAGATGGCATTGGCCGTAACGGTATACCATTCGCTGTTGCGGCTCTTCTCATAGGGAGGAAGCACGGTCACGCCGCCTATGTTCCGGTCCAAATCCCACGGAATGCCAATGCCGATATGCGTATTGAGCTTCAGCGGCTGATACTGGGTCAGTACGCCCACCGTATCAATTCCTGAATTGATGCAGTTGCTCAGCGGAAAGTCAATAATACGATATTTACCGCCAAAGGCTACTGCCGGCTTTGCTACCTTGGCAGTCAATACGCCCAATCGACTTCCCTGTCCTCCTGCCAAAAGCATAGCAATCATTTCTTTCTTAATCACACAATTCACCCCTTGCTGTAAGATTCGTCTCTGTCCGGTCGCAGCTTCCCGGTCCAGAAGTAAGCCTTTTCGGCCTTGTCTCCAGTATATCACACTTTTTAGGATAAGTGAACAAAAATTTTTCAATTTCTTTTTTTTCTTTATGCATTTTTCAGTTTGACTCGGGTTGTCCTGTCCCAAAAAATCGTATATAATCTAATATATGCGTCCGTGCCCTCCTGCATGTCTAATAAAGAGGCGCGGACAGAGGAAAACCTCACAGGTGTGCCGCTATGCCCTGGGAATATGGGCAATAATAAGGAAACACCGCAAGGAAAGGAGCCACTATGAATATTACCGACATCCGGGACATTTACCGTGATAAAGAAACCTATCTGAACCAAACCGTAGAGGTGGGCGGCTGGGTACGTTCCAACCGCGCCTCCAAAAGCTTCGGCTTTCTCGTCATCAGCGACGGCACGTTTTTTGAGACGCTCCAGGTAGTATACCACGATACGCAGGAAAATTTCGCCGAGCTGGCAAAATTGAACGTAGGCGCCGCCGTGATCGTCAAGGGCGCTCTCGTGCCCACGCCCGAGGCGAAGCAGCCCTTTGAGGTGCAGGCCGTGAGCATCGCGCTGGAGGGTTCCTCCTCGCCCGATTACCCGCTGCAGAAAAAGCGCCACAGCTTTGAGTACCTGCGCACGATCTCGCATCTGCGCCCCCGCACCAATACCTTCCAGGCCGTATTCCGCGTGCGTTCCTTAGCGGCCGCGGCCATCCATCAGTTCTTCCAGGAGCGCGGCTTTGTCTATGTGCATACGCCGCTCATCACGGGCAGCGACTGCGAGGGGGCCGGCGAGATGTTCCAGGTCACGACCCTTGACCCGGCGGACCCGCCCCGCACGCCGGAGGGCGCCGTGGACTATGCGCAGGATTTCTTTGGCAAGGCCACGAATCTCACCGTCAGCGGCCAGCTAAACGGCGAGACCTATGCGATGGCCTTCAAGAAGATCTATACCTTCGGGCCTACCTTCCGCGCGGAGAACTCCAATACGACCCGCCATGCGGCCGAATTCTGGATGATCGAGCCGGAGATTGCGTTTGCCGATTTGAAGGACGATATGGTCCTCGCGGAGGGGATGCTGAAATATATCATCCGCTATGTGCTGGAGCACGCGCCCGAGGAGATGGCGTTCTTCAACAGCTTTGTGGACAAGGGGCTTTTGGAGCGGCTGAACCATGTGCTGCATTCGGATTTTGGGCATGTGACGTATACGGAGGCGATCCGGCTTTTGGAGGAGCATAACGACGAGTTTGATTACAAGGTATCGTGGGGCTGCGATTTGCAGACCGAGCACGAGCGCTATTTGACCGAGCAGATTTTCAAGCGGCCGGTGTTTGTGACCGATTATCCGAAGGAGATCAAGGCTTTCTATATGAAGCTGAACGAGGACGGCAAGACCGTGGCGGCGATGGACTGCCTGGTGCCCGGGATCGGGGAGATCATCGGCGGCAGCCAGCGTGAGGACGATTATGGGAAGCTTACGGCGCGTATGGAGGAGCTGGGGCTCAATCAGGAAGATTATGGGTTTTATCTCGATTTGCGCCGGTTTGGGTCGGCGCGGCATGCCGGCTTTGGGCTGGGGTTTGAGCGGTGCGTGATGTATTTGACGGGGATGGGGAATATCCGCGACGTGATTCCGTTCCCGCGGACGGTGAAGAATTGCGAGTTATAGGAGGGGGCTTGGCGTGTGTTGCTTTTGGGGGATGGAACGCGATTCCATCGACGGCTTTGCCAGGCAAATTGACTGTATGGCCGAACGTGCAAAGGAATTAAACCGAAGGGAAGGAAGGGACGGAAAATGAAAAGCGTGATTATTTTTGCCTCGACGCACCACGGCAACACCAAAAAGGTGGCGGAATACATGGCCGAAGGCCTGTCGGCCGATCTGATTGACATTACCCGGGACAAAAATCCCGATATCTCTGCGTATGACCTGGTTGGATTCGCGTCCGGCATTTATTTTAATTCCTTCCATGAAGCCATAAAAAATTTTGTTACCCATACGGCCTTTTGCGGGAATCAGAAAGTGTTTCTTGCCGCTACATGCGGCGTTGCCTATATGGACTATACGCGGGGAATCAAAAAAATACTGGCGCAAAAAAATGTCCCCTGCGTGGGAAGCTTTCAATGCCAGGGATATGATACCTACGGTATCTCCGGGAAATTAGGAGGCATCGCAAAAGGTCATCCAAGCCAACAGGATTTGGAAAAAGCAAAACGCTTCGCAATGAACCTTATATAGGCCTCTCTTTACTAGCCATACATCCCATTGTAAAACTGAATTTTATGTCTTTCATCGTTTTCCCTCC
>CANSWW010000308.1 GCA_947650845.1 uncultured Lachnospiraceae bacterium | reverse complement strand
AGATCGCGCAGCCGGAAGCGGATGAATTGCTTCTTACCATCAAAACTCAGCAGGGGCAGCACCGTCTGTCGCTCTGTGCGAGCGCCAGCCTGCCCTACGCGTATTTTACGGATGCCAATAAGCAAAATCCGCCGGCGGCTCCCGGTTTTTGCATGCTTTTGCGCAAGCACATCGGCGGCGGCCGCATTACGCAGGTTAGTCAGCCGGGGCTGGAACGGATCCTGAGCCTCACAATCGAGCATTTGGACGAGTTAGGCGACGTACGTCACAAAAAGCTGATCCTGGAAATTATGGGCAAGCACAGCAACCTGATCTTCTGCGACGAGGACGAGCGGATCATTGACAGCATCAAGCATATCCCGGCCACGGTGAGCTCCTTGCGCGAGGTGCTGCCGGGGCGGCCTTATTTTATCCCCAATACGATGGATAAAAAAGATCCGCTCTCCCTCGATGAGGACGCTTTTATGAGCGGGACGGCTAGACAGCCTCTGCCCTGCGCCAAGGCGCTCTATACGACGCTGACCGGGTTAAGCCCGCTGGCGGCGGAGGAGCTCTGTTTCCGGGCGTCTATTGATTCGTCGCGCCCGGCCAACACACTGGACGAAGCAGAGCAGCGCCACCTGTACGGGACGCTTTGCCGGATGATGGACGAGGTCCGCGAAGGGCGGTTTGCACCGAATGTCGTAAGCCGCGGCGGGATCCCTGAGGAATTTTCCTCGCTTTCGCTGACGCATCTTGCAAAAAACGATGCCTACACCGCGGTTTCCTACGAATCGGTCAGCGAGGTGCTGCAGGTTTTTTACGCGGCCCGCAGCGCGGCCAGCCGCATCCGCCAGAAATCCGTTGACCTGCGAAAAGTGGTCTCTACGGCCCTGGAGCGGAATATAAAGAAATATGACCTGCAGCAAAAACAGCTGAAGGACACCGAGAAACGGGAAAAATTCCGTGTCTACGGCGAGCTGATCCACACCTATGGCTACAGCCTGGAGGAGGGGGCCAAAGAGCTGGTCGCTCCGAATTTTTACGACGGGGACAAGGAGATCCGTATCCCCTTAGATCCCACGCTGAGCGCGGCCCAAAACGCGGCCCGCTGCTTCGACAAATACAACAAGCAAAAACGGACGTATGAGGCGCTTACGACGCTGATTTTGGAAACCAAGGCGGAAATCGACCATCTGGAGTCGATCGCCGCCGCCCTGGATATCGCCCGCTCGGAAGCCGATTTAGGCCAGATCAAGGAGGAGCTGCAGCAATTCGGCTTTATCAAAAAGCGCGGCGGCCTGCGGCGCGGGCCGGGCTACAAGGGCCAGAAGAAGGAAAAGCGGGCGGCGAGCAAGCCGTTTCACTATCGTTCCAGCGACGGGTTCCATATCTATGTCGGCAAAAATAATTACCAGAACGAAGAGATCACCTTTCAGCTGGCCGACGGCGGAGACTGGTGGTTCCACGCAAAGGGAATTCCCGGCTCCCATGTCATTGTCAAGACCGGGGGGCAGGAGCTTCCGGACCGGACGTTTGAGGAGGCCGGCCGGCTGGCGGCCTTTTATTCCCGCGGCCGGGACAGCGAGAAGGTGGAAATCGACTATGTGAAGCGCAAGGAAGTAAAAAAAGCCGCCGGCGGCAAGCCCGGCTTTGTCATTTATCATACCAACTACTCTCTGATGGCGCCGCCGGATATTGAGGGGCTGGAGGAAATTTTGTAATAAGAGGAGGAACCTGATGATGAATCTATTGTTACCCGAACACTACGATCCCCGCTTAAGCGTGCGGGAAACCGAGGCCGCGATCAAGTACATCCGCGACACGTTTCAAAAGGAGTTTGGCCGGCAGATGAATTTAGAGCGAATCTCCGCCCCGCTGTTTGTCCGCAAAAACTCCGGCCTCAACGACGATCTCAACGGCGTGGAACGCCCGGTGGCGTTTGACGTGCGGGGGATCGGCGATGAAGACGTGGAGGTCGTCCACTCCCTGGCCAAATGGAAGCGCATGGCGCTGGGCCGCTACGGCTTCAAGGTCGGCGAAGGGCTGTACACCAATATGAACGCCATCCGCCGCGACGAGGAGCTTGACAATCTCCACTCCTGCTATGTGGATCAATGGGACTGGGAAAAGGTGATCCGCCGCGACGAGCGCACCGAGGAGACGCTGAAGGCGACCGTACGCCAGATTTTCAAGGTCATCAAGCATATGGAGCACGAGGTGTGGTATAAGTATCCGCAGGCGGTAAAAAAGCTGCCCGACGATATCACGTTTGTGACGACCGAGGAGCTCCAGGCCCGCTATCCGCTCCTTTCGCCCAAGGAGCGGGAAAATCGCGTCGCCAAGGAATACGGCTGTGTATTCCTGATGCATATCGGGGATTCCCTGGCCGACGGCAAGCCGCACGACGGCCGTGCCCCGGATTACGACGATTGGCATTTAAACGGCGATATTTTATTCTGGTACGATCTTCTGGACTCTGCGCTGGAGATTTCCAGTATGGGGATCCGCGTGGACGAGGTAAGCCTGGTGAACCAGTGCGAGCAGGCCGGATGCCCCGAGCGGCTGCATCTGCCCTTCCATCAAATGCTTTTACGAAAAGAGCTTCCTTATACGATCGGCGGCGGCATCGGCCAGTCGCGGCTTTGCATGCTTTTGCTGGACCGGGCCCATGTGGGCGAGGTCCAAGCCAGCGAATGGCCGGATGAGATGCGAAGCGTGTGTGAACAGCATCGAATCCACTTGCTGTAACCGCCTCGGCGCGCGGGATAAGCGATTATGATTCGCTGTCCCGCAGCCGGAATTTGGTCACCAGCCTGCGCAGCATAGC
>CANSWW010000307.1 GCA_947650845.1 uncultured Lachnospiraceae bacterium | reverse complement strand
CGATACTACCGTCAGCACCAGGGCGATCCAGTAAAACGCCTGCGTGACAAGCGTAAGCGCCGGCAGGTTGAGGATCATCAGCACGATCAATACCATCTGCGAGGTCGTTTTAAACTTCCCCCAATAGCTTGCCGCGATCACAATCCCGTTGTCCGAAGCAATCAGGCGGAACCCGCTAATAATAAACTCCCGGGCAATGATAATAATCACATACCAGGCCGGCAGCTGCCCGGTCTGGATCAAGCAGATGAGCGCCGAACAGACCAACAGCTTATCCGCCAGCGGGTCCATAAACTTGCCGAAATTAGTCACCAGGTTATACTTGCGGGCAATCTTGCCGTCGGCCAAGTCGGTTAAACTGGCCGCGATAAAAATCGCCAGCGCAATATAGCGCGACGTCTCCCCCGCCAGATTCGTCAGCATAAACACCACAAAAAAGGGGATCATGCACACGCGCAGCATTGTCAGCTTATTGGGCAAATTCATCTTCTATCTCTCCTATCAGGTCATATTCCAGGGCTCCGGTCACCCGCACCCGCACAAAATCACCGCTCATCAGCTCCTTTGCCGTCTGGACAAAAATCAGCCCGTCCACATCCGGGGCATCCATATAGGTGCGGCCGACATAGGCGTTTTCCCCGCTTACACGGCCCTCGACCATC
This sequence comes from uncultured Lachnospiraceae bacterium, assembly GCA_947650845.1. Classification (GTDB taxonomy): domain Bacteria; phylum Bacillota; class Clostridia; order Lachnospirales; family Lachnospiraceae; genus RGIG7193. The sequence continues at coordinate 2,150 of CANSWW010000307.1, read as the reverse complement.
ACATCCAGCACCCGGCCCTCCATGGCCTCGCACTTGTCAAACGCGATCTCCTGCTGCAGCTGCATAATCTCGTCCCGCCGCGCTTCCTTTATTTCCTCCGGCACCTGGTCCGGCATCTTGGCCGCCGGCGTATCCTCCTCCTGACTGTAGGCAAACACGCCCAAACGGTCAAATTCGCACTCATCCACAAAACGCATCAGCTCCTCGTGGTCCTCCTGCGTCTCGCCGGGAAACCCGGAAATCAGCGTCGTACGCAGGCAGATATCCGGTATCGCCTCCCGCAGCTGTGCAACCCGCTCCCGCAGCTGCGCCTGGCAGGTGCGCCGCCCCATCCGTTTCAGGATTTGGTCGCTGGCATGCTGGATGGGCATATCGATATAATGGCAGACCTTCGGCTCCTCCCGGATCACTGCGATCAGCTCCGGCGTAATCTCTTCAGGATAACAGTACTGCAGGCGGATCCAGTAAAGCCCGGGGATCGCGCACAGCCGGCGTAAAAGCTCCGGCAAAGCCTTGCGCCCATAGAGGTCCATGCCGTACAGCGTCGTCTCCTGGGCCACCAGGATCAGCTCCCGCACGCCCTGCCCCGCCAGCCTTCTCGCTTCTTCCTCCAGAAGCTCCATCGGCACGCTGCGGTAGCGCCCCCGTACACCCGGGATCACGCAATATGTGCAATGCTTGTCGCAGCCCTCGGCGATTTTCAAAAACGCGTAGTGCCCGCCGGTCGTCAAAACCCTCTCCGAAACCGGCGGCACGCTGCGGTCGATATCTTCAAACCGTTCGTACCCCTGTCCCGCAAGCGTCTGCTCCACCATGGCCACCACCTGGTCATAGCTCGCCGTGCCCAGCACGCCGTCCAGCTCCGGGATCTCCGTCCGGATTTCTTCCCGGTACCGCTGCGCCAGGCAGCCGGCCGCCAAAAGCACCCGGCAGCGCCCCTCCTTCTTCATTCGGGCCATCGAAAGGATCGTCTGAATGCTTTCCTCCTTCGCATCGCCAATGAAGCAGCAGGTATTGACGAGGATAATGTCCGCCTCCGTCTCATCGTCCGTAAGCTGGTACCCGGCCCGGCATAAAAGCCCCAGCATCGATTCCGAATCCACCAGGTTCTTATCGCATCCCAGGGATATAAACAAAATCTTCATCCGCATTCTCCCTCACGCCGAAAACGGCCGCGAATCCCCGGCACAAATTTCCAGGCGCTGCTTGTTAAAAGAAAAGGACGCGCCGGCCGGCTGTCCCTTCTCACTCCTCTTACGCATTTTCCCCGGGAATTCCCTCTGTCACAGGCTCCTCCGCATCGGAAAGCGCCTGCTTTGAAATCGCCTCCGGCTCTATCTTAGAATCCTCCCAGGCAGATTCCATCAGGCTCTCCTCGCCCTCTTTGGATTCCGCTTCCGGGCTTTCGATTTCCAGGCCATCCTCATCAAAACCGTCCATTTCCAGGCCGTCCTCGTCCAGCCCGTCCTCCGGCAGGATCTTCACCTGCCCGTTGTACAGCTCATCCACTGCGATCGACAGCGGTTTTTTCTTCTCGTCCGCCATCACCAGCGGTTCCTCGCCGGCCACCAGCTGACGGGCACGCTTAGCAGTCGCGATCACGATCGAGTAGCGGCTGTTTACGACCGGCTCCTCGCCCTCCGCCACCTCGCTGTTGAACGCGTTTATCAGTTCGCTATACGAAGGATGTAACATATTATTTGCCCCTTTCCTTATGCATCATATCATTCAATTCTTCCCGCATCCGGCCGATGGCCTCTTTCATACAGGAAGGGCGGAAATGCTGATCCTGGATCACCCGGTGAAGATGCTCCACGCATTCCTCCAAATCGTCGTTGACCAGCAGGTAATCGTACTGCTCCATCCCGGCCGATTCCTCGCAGGCTCTTAACAGGCGGGCCGCGATCACCTCCTCCGTCTCCGTACCACGTCCGGCCAGCCGCCGTTTGAGCTCAGCCGCGCCCGGCGGCGTCACAAAAATCAATACCGTATCCGGGAACCGCTTTTTGATTTGCAGCGCCCCCTGGATCTCGATCTCCAAAAGCACGTCCTTCCCCTCCGCCAGCCGCTCCTCCACATACGAGCGCGGCGTGCCGTAGTAACGTCCGCAATAGCAGGCATATTCCACTAGCTTCTCCTGCGCGATCATC
>CANSWW010000306.1 GCA_947650845.1 uncultured Lachnospiraceae bacterium | reverse complement strand
GCTCGCCGCGGTTGATCTTATGCGCGTTGACGATGATATCGCTGTGCTCGGCCTGGCGGAAAATCCTCGACAATTTCACCACATGAAAGCACTCCGAACGGATCAGATCGCGCAGAACATTGCCCGGCCCTACCGACGGCAGCTGGTCGACATCCCCCACCAGGATCAGGCGCGTCCCTACCGCAACCGCCTTTAAAAGGGCGTGCATCAGCTGGATATCCACCATGGACATTTCGTCGATAATAATCACGTCGGCCTCCAGCGGATTTTGTTCGTTGCGCTCAAACCGGCCCGGCGTGCCCGAATCGTCCGGCGCTCCGTTTACCTCCAGCAGCCGGTGAATCGTGCGGGCCTCCCGCCCGGTAGCCTCCTTCATCCGCTTCGCGGCCCGCCCGGTGGGAGCCGCCAGAAAAATCTCCATTTCCTCCGACTCAAAGTAGCGAAGCATCGTCGTGATGGTGGTCGTTTTCCCGGTGCCGGGGCCGCCGGTTACGATCAACAGGCCGTTCTGCGCGGCCGCCGACACGGCCTGCCGCTGCGCTTCGTCCAGCACGATATTTTCTTCTTTTTCGATACGGCGGATCTTTTCCTGAATTTCTTCGGACGGCAGGGACGAGACAATATTCAGGTCATGAAGCATCTTTGCCGTGTTCAGCTCCATGTAGTAAAAACGGGACGCATACAAAATCCGCCCTTGCTCCGTCTCCTTGACGACAATTTTTTTCTCCATCATCATGTCGGCGATATGGGTATCCAATGCTCCCGGTTCCACGCCCAAGAGCTCCCGGACGCGTTCCCCTACCTCCTTTTCCGGCAGATAAACATGGCCGCCGGACAGCGCCTGCTGCAGCACATAAAAAATCCCGCTACGGATCCGAAAATCCGAATCCCGCCGAATCCCGGCCTTCATTGCGATCTCGTCCGCGATTTTAAAGCCGACGCCGGCGATATCCTCGGCCAGGCGATAGGGGTTTTTCTCAATGATGCGGTACAGATCATTGCCGTAGCGCTCAAAAATCTTTGCCGCCAAATTCAGCGTGATCCCATAGCGCTGCAGATAAATCATCGCCTCCCGCATATCGCGCTTTTCGGCCACCTGGCTGCCGATTTTCAACGCCATATTTTCGCTGATGCCTTTTACTTCCGCCAGACGCTCCGGCTCATCTTCAATGATATGAAAGGTATCTTTGCCGAATTTTTTAACAATGCGCGCGGCCAGCGCCGTGCCGATCCCCTTGATCGCCCCGCTGCCCAGGTAATGCTCAATGGAAGCCGCGTCGTCCGGGGCCTGGATCTCAAAACTGTTTACGGCAAACTGCTCTCCGTAGACCGCATGGGCCGTGCGCGCGCCCTCCGCCTTTATGTACTCGCCTTCGCTGATCTGCGGCAGCGTGCCCACCAGTGTGATCTCTTCCCCCTCGTTTACAACTTCGATGACGGCGTACCCCGTCTCCTGGTTCCGGTATACAATATGGTCGATATAACCGCTGACGATTTCCATAGATGCTCCTTCAGAAATGAGAGAACAGGGCGGCTGCGCAGGAAACGCTGCCGCCCTGTGTGATTTCAGAAATTTTAGTCGTCGGAACTCTTACGAGAACCATGGCTGTACTCAATGCATTTGCCCGTGCCGATGGCCACCGCTGTCAGCGGATCCTCGGCGATCATGCAGTTGATGCCGGTCTTTTCCTCCAAAAGCATATCCAGCCCGCTCAAGAGGCTGCCGCCGCCGGTCATTACGATACCGCGGTCAAAGATATCGGCCGCCAATTCCGGGGGCGTGCGCTCCAGCACGCTGTGAACAGTCTCCACAATCTGCATCGCCGGCTCTCTGAGCGCCTCCAGCGTCTCATCCGAAGTGATGGTAACGGTCTTAGGCAGACCGCTCACCAGGTCGCGGCCACGCACTTCCATCGTGATCAGCTCCGGGCGCTTGTAGGCGGAGCCTATATTGATCTTGATGTCCTCCGCGGTCCGCTCACCGATCAGCAAATTGTGCTTTTTACGCATATAACGAACAATCGCCTCATCAAAATCGTCCCCGGCCGTCTTAACCGAGGTGCTTACTACCGTGCCGCCCAGGGAAATGACCGCGATATCCGCCGTACCGCCGCCGATATCTACGATCATATTGCCGCAGGCCTTATAGATATCGATGCCGGCCCCGATGGCTGCCGCTACCGGCTCTTCGATGATCGTCACCTCACGCGCGCCGGCTTCGTAGGTCGCGTCCTCTACGGCCTTCTTCTCGACCTCGGTCGCGCCGCTGGGAATGCAGACGCTGATCCGCGGCTTGCGCAGGGTACGTGAGCCGGATGCCTTCTTAATAAAATATTTAAGCATTTTCTCCGTCACGGTATAATCGGAGATCACGCCCTGGCGCAACGGCCGCACCGCTACGATATTGCCAGGCGTACGGCCGATCATCATACGGGCCTCCTCACCGATCGCCTTGATATCGCCTGTGTCACGATCCAGCGCCACAACCGAGGGCTCTTTCAGAACAACTCCTTTTCCCTTTATATAAACCAGAATACTGGCGGTTCCCAAGTCGATCCCAATGTCGTACGATAACATCATAAAATTTCCTCCTGTATTGTATTTTTTCTCTTATATAGTACATTGCCCATTTTCCCGTCTTACATGGGCGCTGCCGTAGGATTTTCCAGGTATCTGCTGTCGCCAAAGGGCGCACTTTCCCTGTTATTTTTGTCCAGTTCCTTTATTATATACAATGTCTGCGGATTTTTAAAGTTCTTTTTTTCTAAATTATAGGATTTTTATGATTTTCATCTTTTTTTTATGCCTGAAATTTTGACTGACTGCAATAAGCAGCGACAATAACA
>CANSWW010000305.1 GCA_947650845.1 uncultured Lachnospiraceae bacterium | reverse complement strand
CAAGGCAGACGAGCTGCCTTGCCTTGTCCCGGGGCCGCCTGCGGTTTTTTCTGCACGGCAAAGCTGGGTTACATATTCGTATACCCCATCAAATACCGATCTATCTCTCTCGCGGCTTCGCGGCCTTCGTAAATTCCCCATACTACTAATGATTGTCCTCGATGCATGTCTCCGGCCGTAAAAATGCCTTCTTTATTGGTCGCGTATTCTCCGGGCTGTGTCTTTATGTTTCCGCGTATATCTGTTTCTACACCGAAGGCCTGGCTTACGTATTCTTCGCTTCCGAGGAATCCGGCGGCGATTAGGACTAGTTCTATTTCCAGGGTCTGCTCGCTTCCTTTTACCGGTACCATCTGTATCCGTCCGCTTTTTTCGTCTTTCTTTGGCTCCAGACGCACGGTTATAACCTGCTTTAATCGGCCTTTGTCGTCGGCGATAAAGGTCTTGACCGTGGTTTGATAGATGCGCGGGTCGCGGCCGAATACGGCGATGGCTTCTTCTTGGCCGTAATCGGTCTTTAACACCCGCGGCCACTGGGGCCACGGATTATCCGGCTGTCGCTTGGTGGGCGGCTTGGGCATCATCTCCAGCTGTACGACGGACTTGCAGCCATGACGGATTGCGGTTCCCACGCAGTCGTTGCCTGTATCGCCTCCGCCGATAATCATCACGTTTTTTCCTTTGGCCGAGATGTAGCGGCCGTCGGCCAGGCCGGAATCCAGCAGGCTCTTTGTGTTGGCCCGCAGATAGTCTACCGCGAAATAGATGCCTTCGGCTTCCCGTCCCGGCGCCGTAATGTCACGGGGGCGGGACGCGCCGCAGGCTAATACGATGCTGTCGTATCGGTCTAGGAGCTCCTGCGCGCTGTCCGGAGCGGCTCCTACATTGACGCCGGTTACAAACGCTACGCCTTCGGCCTTCATCAGCTCTACGCGGCGTTCGACCACGCTTTTATCGAGCTTCATATTGGGAATTCCGTACATCAGCAGGCCGCCCACGCGGTCAAAGCGTTCATAGACCGTGACGCTGTGGCCTCGTTTATTGAGCCGGTCGGCGGCCGCCAGGCCGGCCGGGCCGGAGCCGACGACTGCGATCCGCTTGCCGGTGCGTACCTGCGGCGGCGCCGGCTTGATATAGCCTTTTTCAAAGGCCCGCTCGATGACGGCGCGCTCGTTTTCACGGATCGCGGTCGGCTCGCCGTTTAAATTCGCGGTGCAGGCCGCCTCGCACAGCGCGGGGCAGACACGGCCCGTAAACTCCGGAAAGCTGTTTGTTTTTTGCAGCCGCTTAAATGCCTCCTCCCAGCTGCCGTTAAAAATCAGGTCGTTCCATTCCGGGATCAGATTGTGCAGCGGACAGCCGGTCGCCATTCCTCCTAACATCATGCCGGCCTGGCAGAAGGGAACGCCGCAGTCCATGCAGCGCGCGCCCTGGCGTTCCTGGTCGGCCTGCGATAATGCTTCGTGGAATTCCCTAAAATCCCGGATCCGCTCCTTCGGGGCGCTTACAGGGCCGGTTGCGCGTTCATATTCCAAAAATCCAGTGGGTTTGCCCATCGGTCGATCCTCCTATTTCTTCTGCATTGCGTAAAATGCTTCAATACCGGCCTGTTCGCTGGAAAGGCCCTTTTCCTCCATCGCTACGATCGTATTCAGCATCCGCTTATAGTCGTGAGGGATGATCTTTTTAAAGCGCGGCAGATACGCGCCGAAATCGTCCAGGATTTCCTGTCCGCGTCGGGAATGTGTGTATCGTACATGTTCCTCGATCATTTCCTTTAGCTCCAGCACATCGTATTTGTTCGTCAGCTCCTCTGCCGAAACCATTTCCTTGTTCAGCCGTTTATATAAATCCCGCTCTTCATCCAGCACGTAGGCCACGCCGCCGCTCATCCCTGCGGCGAAGTTTTTGCCGGTGCGGCCCAAAACAACCACGCGGCCGCCGGTCATATACTCGCAGCCATGGTCTCCGACGCCCTCTACGACCGCGGTCGCGCCGGAATTGCGCACGCAGAACCGTTCGCCGGCTACGCCGCAGATAAAGGCCTTGCCGCTGGTCGCCCCGTAGAGGGCCACGTTGCCGATGATGATGTTTTCGCAGGCCTTAAAGGGCGCGTTGGCCGGCGGGACGATCACCAGCTTGCCGCCGGATAAGCCTTTGCCAAAGTAGTCGTTGCTGTCGCCCTCTACCCGGAGCGTTAAGCCCTTGGGGATAAAGGCGCCGAAGCTCTGACCGCCGCTGCCATGGCATTCCGCCACATAGGTATCCTCCGCCAGGGACTCCCCAAAACGCCTTGTGATCTCCGCGCCGCCGATTGTCCCGAAGGAACGGTCCGTATTGCGGATCGCCAGCTTCAACACATGCGGTCCGTTCTGCGGCGGCTGCGAGAGCAGCTTTTTTAAAAGGATTTTGACATCGGCTGTCTTTTCCAGCTCAAAGTCATACTGCTTCTTTTTCTCATATCCGGCCAGTTTCCGGCCGGCAAAGGCGGTTCCTAAGATCGGGGACAGATCCACCTGTTCTTCCCGGCCGCCGTCCGGTCGTTTGGCCCGGCGTAAAAGATCGGTACGGCCTACCAGCTCATCCACGGTCCGCACGCCGAGCTTTGCCATATATTCCTGCAGCTCTTCGGCGACAAAACGCATGAAGTGGATCACATATTCCGGCTTGCCGCGAAAACGCGCGCGCAGCTTCGGATTCTGGGTCGCTACGCCCACCGGGCAGGTGTCCAGGTTGCAGACCCGCATCATCACGCAGCCCATCGTCACGAGCGGCGCGGTGGCAAACCCGAACTCTTCCGCTCCCAGCATACAGGCGATCGCCACGTCGCGGCCGCACATCAGCTTGCCGTCCGTCT
>CANSWW010000304.1 GCA_947650845.1 uncultured Lachnospiraceae bacterium | reverse complement strand
GGCCCGAACGCGTAGTGTGCATGCCCGACCACAATATACCCACCATCAACCAGCATCAGCACATCGTTCGTCTGCTCAAAAACGACCAGATACGAAAGCCCCTGGAACAGAAAAATCAGAATCAGCTGCCACAAAGCCGTGATGCCTTTCCGGTCCTTTTTCTGCCTGGCATACAAAAAGCTGGCATAGACATACAAAAGGATCAGCAGCAAAAACAGATATTTTGACAAATGTACAATTAAATAACTCAAATTCTCACCTACTTCACACCGCGCCGGAAATGCCCCCTGGTAAAATGGGCCAACGGGTTCTCCACCGGCCGTCCTGCCGCCAAATCGGCGAGGCAGCCCTCCAGGATCACGCGCATCTCGTATTCTTCTTCGATCGTAAACTGCAGCCGTATCGCCTGCAGGCCCAACAAAGCCCATTCCGTCCGCCTGTCCAACAAAAACAGCGGGTCGCTGTTATAAATCGTATTATAGCAGAAACGGCAATGGCTGCGTACGGCGAAGCGCTTGCGTTTGCGATCCTGTAAGTACAAAATCTCGCTCTGCCCGCCGCAGCCCGAAAGCGTCCGGCGCACGCACTGCGCCGATACCATCGCCGGCAGATAGCCGTAGACCGTCAGCTCCGACGGCAGCGCCGCGTCCCCGGCAAGCCCCCTAAGCTCCCGGCCGTTTAACTCAAGGGGCAGCGTCACCCCTGTAAGCCCCAGCTCGCGAAGCGTCTCTACCGCCTGCCGGTTCCAGGCGTAGAGCGATGAGTCGGCCTGTAAGCGGGCCGCCGGCATACGTTCCCGCAGCCAGGCCGCCTGATCCCAGGTATGTATCAGAAAGCCTTCCACGCCACTCTGTTCGTAAAAATCCAGGCGTGCCGCCAGTTTTTCCCTCATTCCGCCCTGCAGCACCGGCGGCAGCGCTATATAGAGAGCCGGCGGCGCTTGCCCGCCCCACGCCTGCGCGAGATGAAAACGTCGTAAAAGCAGCTCTTCCTCAGACAGCGAAAGTGTCGAAACATCCAGATACACACGGGCAATCCCCGGGTATTTTGAGAGAAGCTCCAGCTGCCGCGACGTGCTGACCAGGATATGAATCCGAGGAAGCGCGTCCGCGGCCCGCCCCGGCATGTCGGGGGCCGCTTCTTCCTGCCGTACATGCGCATTCTCCGATACCGGCTTTCTTCGATGATACGAATGTAATATCGCTGCTTCCAGCTCCGCCACGGCCTGTCGCCTGAGCTCATTTAACTGCCCCACCGGCAGGAACCCCTTTTCATCCGTCTCGATCGCCAGCTCTTCCCACTCAAACGGCGTATCACCCAGCCTGAGGAAGCGCTCCCGCAGATCCTTCTCTCCAAGCGGACGCGTTTTGGCCGGCTGCACCGGAGGACCGCTCCGGGTCACGGCGATCGGCTCCCTTGTCGTTTCCATCGTTATTATAACAGGCTCACCGGTACAAAATCTTAATATTCCTTTGATTTTTTCTTTCGTCTCGCTCCCTGCCCATTCTTTTTCTTTTTCCCGCAGAAAGGCTTCGTCCACGGGACGCTTGTCCGGCTTGGCGCCAATCGCCACCATGCCGTCCTTAAGCCCCTGGCTGGCATATTCCGTGGAGCCGCCGCGGTCAAACAATTCCCGCAAAAAACGCCGGTCCGCTTCCTCCACGCGGTATTTTTCACCTGCCATATAAAGATCCAGATATTTGCGGTACACGGCCGTCACGCCGCCGGTATAGCGCGGGCTTTTCATACGGCCCTCGATTTTCAGGGAATACGCCCCGGCTTCCAGCAATTGCGGCAAAAGGGAGAGCGTATCCATATCTTTGAGATTCAGCACATAGTTCTGTCCCGGACGGGTTTGCGTCCGCCCCTCTTGCAAAACATCATAGGGCAGGCGGCAGGGCTGCGCGCACCGCCCGCGATTGCCGCTGCGGCCGCCAATCAGGCTGCTTAACAGGCATTGGCCCGAGTAGCAGTAGCAAATCGCGCCATGGACAAACACCTCCAATTCGATCCCGGTATCCGCAAGGCTCCTCATCTGCGAAAGCGTCAGCTCTCTGGCCGTCACAATGCGGCTGACACCCAGGCGGGCCAGCGCCCGCGCGCCGTCTGCGTCCATCACGGTCATCTGCGTGCTGGCATGGATCGGCAAATCTGGAAAATTCCGGCGGATCTGCCGCAGCACGCCCAAATCCTGTACAATCACCGCATCCAGCCCCGCCTCATAAAAGGGCAGCAGGTAGTCATAGAGTTCGGCCAGCTCCTGCTGCTTTAACAGTGTATTTACGGTCAGGTACAGCTTCTTCCCCCGCATATGGACATAGTCAAGCGCGCGCACGACCCCCTCTGCCTGCGGATTGTCCGCGTAGGCCCGGGCGCCGAACCGGGGACCGCCCATGTATACGGCATCCGCGCCGCACCGCACGGCCGCCTCCATCGCTTCCAACGAACCGGCCGGCGCCAGCAGCTCCGCCCGAGCGGCGCGATCTGTTTTTCTCTCCTTCTCAAAGCTCATCGCTTTCTCCCTGCCTTATGATAAACAGAAGGGCTGTCCCACCGTTTTTCGCCGGACAACCCCACTTTTGATCCTTCGTACGTTTGCTCTCTCCCTCATGCTATCTTCGGTTTGCGTTCCTGTTTGACGTAAGCTCCGAAATCCGCTTCTGGGCCTTTTCCAGCTCCTCTTTAGCGATTTCCTGCTCCAGCTGGGCCTCCTCTAACTCCCGCTTCTTCTCCCCCAGCTCCTTCTGCGCGGCGGCCAGCTCTTTTTTGAGGGCCCTTTGATCCTCTTTGGCCCGCTCCAGCTCCCGCTCTACCTTCTCCAGCTGCTCGGTCGTTGTATCCAGCTTCATCTGCACCGGCCTTATCATATGCCTTCCCGATCTCCACCGGATCCCCGGCATCCT
>CANSWW010000303.1 GCA_947650845.1 uncultured Lachnospiraceae bacterium | reverse complement strand
AGGGCGGGGATGATTACAAACCTGAAGCAATACTTTTTAGATGAATATCAATATGCACTGGAAAGCATTCGTTATAATCTAAACCAGGAAGCGGCGGAACAGGAAATAGCGGAACAGGAATTACGATGTGTTGATAGCATTCGGGTAAAAAAATATTATGAAACCGGACTCTATGTTACCCATACAAGGCAATTGCAATTTCATCCGGCCGGAGCATTTGATTTGAGCGTTTCGTTCAGTGCTATTGTACGTTTTAATGAAGAGAAGAAAAAAGAGGTCGATTGGGAAAAGGAAGATCTGGCAAAGGCTTTTAAAGAGGAGGGGGGGTTTTTATTGGATAATCTGGTAAGCCGCTCTTCTATGTTGATCGCGGAAATTACGGCATCTTATGGACAGGCTCCTGTTATTACGATGCCGCGAATCCCGATTCACCTGCCATAATGATGAGAAGGGCGACAATAAGAGAGAAATTAGGCAGGAGAGACATATGGCTAAAAAAAATTTCTATGCCGTAAAAAAAGGGAAAACAACAGGCATATTCCGTACATGGGAGGAGTGCCGCGCGTCGGTCGCAGGCTATCCGGGAGCGGAATACAAAGGCTTTGCGACGAGTGCGGAAGCGCAGGCATATCTGGCAGGAGAAACACAGGATGCTCCGGCAGAAAATACGCCGGATTCGTGCAAGCGCTTCCCGCGCGCGGCCAGGCAGGCAGAGGCGGCTGATTTGGCGGCGCTTGTGGAGCCGCTGCCGCCAGGCGCTCTCGTCGCCTACGTGGACGGCAGCTTTGATGTAAAATCCGGCCGCTATTCCTTTGGCTGCGTATTCCTTCCCCCCTCCGGCGAAGTGGTCCGTGAATCGGGGAGCGGGGATAACCCGGAATCGGCGGCCCTGCGAAACGTAACCGGCGAGATGTTAGGCGCGATGTTTGCTGTGAAATGGTGCGAGGCGAATGGGTATACGGCGCTTCGGATTTACTACGATTACATGGGAATCGAGATGTGGGCCGTGGGGGGATGGCGCGCCAAAACCGATTTGACGCGGAAATATGCAAACTTCATGAGAGAGCACGGAAAACGACTGGATATTTCCTTTCAAAAAGTCGCGGCGCACACCGGCGATCCATATAATGAAGAAGCGGACCGGCTGGCCAAAGCAGCCCTGACCGGTCCGAAGGGGATTCCGCCGATTGCCGTCAATACCGGTTATGTACATCCTCCGCAAAGCACATCAGGTCCTTGATTTCCAACACGGTTCCGTCGTCGAGCACGACCTTGCCGCTCATGCGTCCAAAGACCTGGTGCTGGTCTGTCTCGATCAGCAGGGCGTTGGTGCGGGCGGCACGGTCGAGGACCGGGACGAAATCCATTTCAAAACGCCCGTCGCTGGAGGAGAAGGTCCACGGTTTTAGATAGCTGTCGGCCGGAATGTGGAAGGTCACGTCGTCAAGCTTATGTCCCACTCCATCGTAGAACAGCATATTTTCGGAGGCGGCCGAGGTGTCGCCAAAGCCATATCCGATATTGAAGCCAAAGGGCTTGCCGTTTACAAGACCATTGCCGGATCCCCAGTACCAGCGATTGTCATAAGTCCAGACGCCGCGGCCCCAGTCCAGAGTGGCAAAGGAATCCTCCGGGGAAAACGTGTAGCTTTGATTTCCCCAGGTGAGCGTCCCCTTGGCGCGCATACAGTTGATTTTCTGATTGTAGTAAAAGGCTGTTTTTTTCTGCGCCCAGGGGGTGGCGATGACCATCGTGTCCATGGGCGGCTGGAAGAGACGGATGTCACAGTTTAGAGTCTGCCCCTGATGGAAGTTGCGAAATTCGCAGAGGATGCGGCGCTTGTGGGCCTGCGGATCGACGCGAAACTGCATTTTAAGCCGTCGGTCCCGGTAGGTCGTATGGCCTTTGGCGGAAGTGGACGGAAGCCGCAGCTTTCCCATGGGAAAAGCATTGAGGATCGTTTCGGTATGCTCCCAGGGTTTTTCGCCGAATTCCAGAAGCGATACGGATTGCAGTCCGATGTAGCCGTCGTCCGAAATTGTAAAAGCCGCGGCAAACTGCGGATTGAGCACCAGATAATAATCCCATTCCTTGATGCGAAACGCCGGCGCTTGAATCCGGCGGCGGTCATAGACCTGATACAGCTGCCTCGACCAGCCGGGTTCCCGCAGGCTTCCGTCCTTTTTTAGCAGCGGCTGTACGGCTGTCACTTCATGATTCCTTTTCTTCATAAAAATCCCTCCCCCATTTAGTATCCGTCCGCAAAGCAGCGGGTGTTTTTAGTGTTTACGACGTAACAATCTGATACCAGTGTACCACACCTGTTCAAAAAGGGGAAGGGAAAATCAGAAAGTGCTCTTGACGTATTTATGGCGCTGCTTCAGTTGCCCTTGCTGCTCAAGGGATTGCTGCGCTCTTCGAAAAAGAGATTGTTGTCGGGCGCGGCCTTATCGCCTGTGTGGTAATCGGAATCCTGGCGCACAAAAGCGTCGTGGGCCTCTTGCTCCTGCCGGCTCTCCCTCGTTTTGTGCCGGTGGCAGTCCGAGAATGCTTCGCCGGCCGTACACGGGGCGGGAGCCTCCCCGGCCGTGCCTAGACCGAGCCTTTCGTCCAGCTCCAGGGGCCCGCCCAGCTCGATGTGGTCGATCGCGACAAATTCCTGTGTGTATTTTTCAGGGCGCTCGGGGTATTCCTCCGGGTATTTCCGCGGTTGTTTTTTCTCAAATTCTAACATGATCGCTTTCCTTTCTCTTGCCCGTGTTTTCAGGGCATAATGGTGCACACAAATTAGTATCGTTAGACAAGGCGAAGATTATGCATGGTGCGCTTTCTATTTGCGGGAAGATCTGGTATAATGGAAAACTGCTGGAGGGGAACGAGGCAGTAAGAAACTATACGAGTGTGGATG
>CANSWW010000302.1 GCA_947650845.1 uncultured Lachnospiraceae bacterium | reverse complement strand
TGATATCGCGGGGTCCCTGTGTGAGAACAACGATAAGTTTGCCATCGACCGCCTGCTGCCGCAGGTCGAGATCGGCGACTATCTCGTTCTCCATGACACGGGTGCCCACGGCTTTGCTATGGGGTATAATTATAATGGTAAGCTGCGTTCCTCGGAGCTTTTGCTCAAAGAAAACGGAGAGGTGCAGTTGATCCGCCGGGCGGAAACACCGAAGGATTATTTTGCCACCTTTGATTTCTGCGATTTGTTTGAGTCTTTTCAGTGAAACAGGCCCCCACCTGCAACGATGAAAAGCCATTGGCAAAAAAAAGGAGCGTGTCAAATATAAAAACATCTATATTTGGCACGCTCCTTCTTTCCTATAAGGCCAAACCTTTTATTCTACCGTCAACACACGCATTGCGTTGGTTACGCCTGTCTCGCGCGTGCAGCTACCGGTCATACCTGCGGTCAAGACTACCAATTCCCCGGAATTTACAAGTCCCCGCAGCTTGGCCAGCTCCACCGAGCTCTCCACCACCTCGTCGCTGCCGCTCCGATAGGGCGCATAAATCGCACGCACGCCCCAAATCAGCTGCATCTGTCTCAACACCTGGGCATTCGGTGAGGTCGCGATGATCGCCGCCTGCGGGCGGTATCCCGACACAATGCGAGGCGTATGTCCGGAGATCGTCGGCGTGATAATGGCCGGAGCGCTCAGGCTCTGGGCCGTCGAAACCGAGGCATAGGCCACGGCCGAGGACATGCTGTTGCCGCGCTTGCCGGCTTTCGACAGCATAATCTGCGCATGATCCAGATGGAATTCCGTCGTCTCGGCAATCTGGCTCATCATCGACAGCGCCTCCACCGGATATTTGCCCATCGCCGTTTCGCCGGACAGCATGACCGCGTCGGTGCCGTCATAAATGGCGTTCGCCACGTCCGTCACCTCGGCCCGCGTCGGACGCGGATTGCGGATCATGGAATCCAGCATCTGCGTGGCCGTAATGACCGGCTTAAAGGCGTCGTTGCACATACGGATCATTGTTTTTTGAAGATACGGCAGCTGTTCCGGTGAAATCTCTACGCCCATATCGCCGCGGGCCACCATGATACCGTCCGCCACTCGCAGGATCTCTTCAAAATTATCGATCCCTTCTTTATTCTCTATTTTGGCGATCACCTTGATCTTGGAACCATGCGCCATCAAGAGCTCCTTGATTTCCAGAATGCATTCCGCCGAACGTACAAAGGACGCGGCTATAAAGTCAAAATCATTCTCGATGCCAAACAGGATATCCTTCTTATCCTGTTCGGTGATGCCGGGCAAACGCACCTTCACGCCGGGCACATTCACCCCTTTTCGCGTCCCCAGCACACCGCCGTTTATGACCTGGCAATGGATCTCCGTCTCCGTCGTCTCTCTCACCGAAAGCTCGATTAAGCCGTCGTCAATCAGGATCCGGTCCCCGCACGCTACGTCGGCAGGAAGCCCCGAGTAATTGATAAAACCAATCCGCTCGTCCCCCTCCCGTTCCTCTGTCGTCAGCGTATAGTCCTGGCCGGCTTCCAGTGTCACGGTCTTAGCGCCTTCCTTCAGCAGGCCTGTGCGGATCTCCGGCCCCTTGGTATCCAAAAGGGCGGCAATCGGTAAATTTTTCGCTTCCCGCACCTTTTTCAGCAGCTCCAGCCGCGTTTTCTGCTCCTCATGCGTGCCATGGGAAAAGTTAAAGCGGGCAATGTCCATCCCTCGCTCCATCAGCTTTCCCAGCACTTCTTCCTGATCCGTAGCCGGTCCCAGTGTACAGATGATTTTGGTCCGTTTCATTCAGTCATTCCTCCTGCTATCCATTCTTTTTCACATGCTGATGCGTGTACAGATGCTCCTGGCAGTATTCGTAATCGCCCTCGCACTTCGAGCAAAAACGGAATTCCAGATCCGGCGCATCCAGCTCCGTCCGGCCGCAGACCGCACAACGGTGACGGGCTCCGCCGCCCCGCATTTCCTGCTGTCTCTTCGCCTGCATGACCTGGCTTCTAAACTGCTTTTGCATCTGCCGGTGCGCCTTCGTCGGGCGGAAGCTCTGGCGGTAGATATAGTAGAACAGTACGTAATTGAGCACCGACACAAGCGCCGCCACGCTGTTCTGCGGAAACGCCGCTATGCCCCAGCTCCACAGGCGCACCCAAATCGCCGGATACACAAGCCCGGCAAACCCGCCGAAAATCGTCACCGCAAACAGAATCGCGTCGATAATCCCCAGCACCTTCGCCTTAATCGGGATGATGAAAAAAAGCAGGAACTGCGTTTCCGAAAATTCCGTCACAAAGGCAAAGAACAGCGACAGGTTCAGGTAATAGGTCCCCAGCGTAAAGCTCTGGCCAAATACAAAATATGTGATCGCCGCCGCCACGATATGGAACAAGATCCCCAAAAAGAAAAACAGATTAAACGCAAAGGTCCCCCAGCGGCGCTCCAGGGTCGCTCCCATCATGCCGTACACATAAAAGAACAGGATCATAAAGAACAAGTCGCCCATCATGCTGACCATGCCGCCGCCTGCCGCGATCCCGCCGTTGGAAGGAATCAGCAAAAAGGTAAACAGCCGCCACACCTGCCCCCGCAAAACGGCGCCAAAGTCTAACGCCAGATAATCCGCGTACAAAGACGGGGCCGCCACCGCGATCACGGCTCCCACCGCATACAGCATAATCACATACTTCATCAGATTCGGAATTGCATATTTTCCAAATTTGCGTTCCATTTTCTTCATCCAGCTCATGTAATTCTCTCTGCTTCCTTTCCGAACTTATGTGGTTTTATTATAGGAAGGAAATGGAGGTTTGTCAAATACTATCCTGTGAACTTTTTCCATAATTGACCGAGGATTTCAGGCTGCGATTTTTTTCCGGCTTTTTTGTAATTCCTGTTCAAACCATCTGCATAATGACAGCACAACGGCAGCGCTGGCAA
>CANSWW010000301.1 GCA_947650845.1 uncultured Lachnospiraceae bacterium | reverse complement strand
CAGTATGAAAGGCTCGTGAGTTACGAAATTTGGTATGATAAAATCTATGGAAAGCAGACCATAGCGGTGATCTCGATTTCCACGTGCCTGGGGGTAATGATCGGCTTATTGGACATGGTTATTAAATATCTGGTCAGCTTCATCGTTTAAATCCGAGGTGACTGTATGGCAGAAGCAAACTGGTATGTAGTGCATACCTACTCAGGCTATGAGAATAAAGTGAAGATGGATATCGAAAAAACCATCGAGAACCGCAGGCTGCACGACGAGATCCTGGAGGTGTCGGTTCCCATGCAGGATGTGGTGGAGCTGAAAAACGGCGCCCGCAAGACGGTAGCCAAAAAGATGTTCCCCGGCTATGTCCTGATCAATATGGTGATGAACGACGAGACCTGGTATGTGGTCCGCAATACGCGCGGCGTTACCGGTTTTGTGGGGCCGGGTTCCAAGCCGGTACCGTTAAGTCCCGAAGAGATTGCCGGCCTGGCCGAACCGGAGAGCCCGGTATTGGTGGATTTTGAAATCGGCGATGCCGTAACGGTGGTCTCCGGCACCTGGGAAGGGACAGCCGGTGTCATTGCTTCGATCAACGAGAGCAAGCAGAGGGTTACCATCCATGTAGACATGTTCGGCCGTGAGACGCCGGTCGAGCTGGGTTTTGATGAAGTCAAGAAATTGTAAACAGCGCATGAGACCGGCGACAGCGGCCGTCTTAAGGACGCCGGCGGCGGTTTTCATAAAAACGTGGGAGGGAATTTCCCGCAGGTACCACAACACCTTCGTGTTGTGTCCGGAGTGTATCCGGTACAGAAAATAATAGGAGGTGCCAAACATGGCAAAGAAAGTAACAGGTTACATCAAATTACAGATTCCTGCCGGCAAAGCGACACCGGCTCCGCCGGTTGGTCCCGCACTGGGCCAGCATGGTGTGAACATTGTCCAGTTCACGAAGGAGTTCAACGCCAGGACGGCGGATCAGGGCGATCTGATTATCCCCGTGGTCATCACCGTCTATGCCGACAGAACCTTCAGTTTCATTACCAAGACTCCCCCGGCCGCCGTACTGCTGAAGAAGGCCTGCAAGCTGAAATCTGCGTCCGGCCAGCCCAACAAGAACAAGGTAGCTAAGATTTCCCGTGCGGAAGTGCAAAAAATCGCCGAGCTGAAGATGCCCGACCTGAATGCGGCCAGCATTGAGGCGGCTACCAGCATGATCGAAGGCACGGCCAAGAGCATGGGCATCGTCGTAGAGGACTAATGGAGGGTTAAGGAATGAAAAGAGGAAAGAAATATATCGAGAGCGCCAAGCTGGTAGACCGTACGCAGCAGTATGACGTGGCGGATGCCGTAGCCCTGGTCAAGAAAACGGCCGGCGCGAAGTTTGATGAGACCGTTGAAATTCATATTCGTACAGGCTGCGACGGCCGTCATGCGGATCAGCAGATCCGCGGCGCGGTGGTGCTGCCTCACGGCACCGGCAAAACAGTCCGCGTGCTGGTATTCGCCAAGGGCGTAAAGGCCGACGAGGCGCAGGCCGCCGGCGCGGATTATGTGGGCGGCGAGGAGCTGATCCCGAAGATCCAGAACGAAGGCTGGCTGGAATTTGACGTCGTGGTAGCGACCCCCGACATGATGGGCGTGGTTGGCCGCCTGGGCCGTGTGTTAGGTCCCAAGGGCCTGATGCCGAACCCCAAGGCCGGTACGGTTACGATGGACGTGACCAAGGCCATCGCCGATATCAAGGCCGGTAAAATCGAGTATCGTCTGGACAAGACCAATATCATCCACTGCCCGATCGGCAAGGTTTCCTTCACCGAGGAGCAGCTGGGAGAGAACTTAAAGGCTCTGACCGACGCGGTTGTAAAGGCAAAGCCCGCCGCTGTCAAGGGCCAGTATTTAAAGAGCGTGACCCTGGCTTCCACCATGGGCCCCGGCGTAAAGATTAACCCGCTGAAGCTGCAGGCTTAAGCCTGTGGAACGGCCGCAAAGTGCGCCGGAGAACGGAAACAGGAGTACAGAACACACCATAATTTGCTTGACAGCCACAGCATTTTATGCTATGGTTTGAAAAGATCAACTGCCGAAGACAGCAGGTATCCGCAAGGATGTAAGCGCAAGCGCCTGCCGAGGAAGATAAGACATTCCGTAAGAATCCTTATGCCCTCTCCGTCTGCGCGGCGGAGAGGGTTTCCTGTTATATGGCAGGGCTCCCGGAGTTTCGCCTTGTCGGCAGTAAGGGCAGAGAAGCGATTTTCAGCCCTGCTTTCGGGAAGCGGCGGGACAATCCTGTCCGGCCCCCCGAGAGACAAAATAATATAAGGAGGAGAAACATGGCAAAGGTAGAATTGAAGCAGCCCATCGTAACCGAGATTTCCGAGCTCTTAAACGATGCCAAGGCAGCCGTGCTGGTAGACTACCGCGGTTTGACTGTAGAGCAGGACACGATCCTGCGCAAGCAGCTGCGCGAAGCCGGCGTGACCTACAAGGTGTACAAGAACACCATGCTGCATCTGGCGTTCAAGGGCACAGATTTTGAGGCGATGAATGAGAAGCTGGAAGGCCCGACCGCAATCGCGGTATCCAACACCGACGCGTCGGCGCCGGCCCGGATCCTGTTTGAGTTTGCGAAGAAAGCGCCGGCCCTGGAATTAAAAGGCGGCGTCGTAGAAGGCGCCTACTACGACGAAAAGGGCATCCAGGTGATCGCGACGATCCCCAGCAGAGAAGTCCTTCTGGGCAAGCTGCTTGGCAGCATCCAGTCCCCGATTACCAATCTGGCCCGCGTACTGAACCAGATTGCCGAGTCCAAAGAGGGCGAAGCGTAATTTATCGGGATCCGAGAGGTTTTGTCACTGATCCGCAAGAGGGCGCGGCGCAACGCATGCCCGGCGGAGCGGGCGGGATTCGCCCTATAACGTATATTTTTAAAATCTAATAATGGAGGAAATAGAAATGGCAAAGTTGACCACTGCTGAGTTTATCGAAGCGATTAAA
>CANSWW010000300.1 GCA_947650845.1 uncultured Lachnospiraceae bacterium | reverse complement strand
GTGCCTACCGGGAAGGAATTAAATATCTGGAAGCCTATTCCATGACACATTTTATTGAGGAGGAGGCGTATATGCGTTCGATCCGCTATAGCGGATTTGCGGAGCATAAGAGGATCCACGACAATTTCAGGGATAAGACGCTGCCTTCGCTTAGGCGGGATCTTGAGCTGTCAGGATATTCGCAGCTGGCGGTTCAGCGTTTTGCGGGAACGATGGGCAGTTGGCTGGCGGAGCATATTTTGCGGGAGGATCAGGCGATCATAGGGCGGGTGGTGGCCCGTAAGGGGACGGACCTTTCTTCGCAGGTGACCGCGATTTCCAAGGCGGTGAATTTGACGACGCAGGATGTATTTCAGGTGGAGGCGAAGCTGTCGGATGCCGAATATAAGGGGCAGAACATCGGAAATGCGTTTTATGCCAGCCAGTGTTATGATATAGAGGGTAAGATTCAGCTGCAGATTCTTTTGGGCGTGGAGGATACGGTTATGCTTCGGGGGATGAACGGGGTCTTGAGGAAGCAGCTGAAGAATAAGCCGGAGATTGCGGCGATTGATACGCAGCCGGTATTTCGGAAGGTTTTTGAGAGTGTGGGACGGCTGTTCCAGGGGATAGACACCGGCGCGCCTTTGAAGGATGTGGTGCTTACGAAGGACGAATTCCGGGCGGAGTTTATGAAGGGCTATCCCTGCAGCCTGCTGTTCAGCACAAAATCGGGCGCTTTTGTTTTTTGCTATCGCAGCTGGCGGGTATAAAAACGGGGAGAATCGTATAATAATGCGCGATCGTTTAGAGGGCGTTTTGCGATTCATGGCCCTTTGGCGCGGAGGGATTTCGTGCAATCTGGTGTGGTTTTTTGAGAGGGATGCGGCGTGTAGGCGTGCGCGTCTCTCTTTTTTTGTGAATCTTTCTGGATATCAATGAATATTTATGCGCATATTTATGAATAATTATTCTTGCGCAAATCGGCATTTCCTGTTATAGTATTACACATCGCAGGAACGCTTCGGAGAGACGGAAAGCAGGGACAGCGAGGGTACCGAAGCGGTTTTCTGTGATAGAAATGATGTGGAAGCAGGAATGGAGGAGAGTTATGAAAAAATTATTGGCGATAGCGATGGCATGTGTGATGGCGCTGGGTCTGTTGGCCGGCTGCGGCGGGAAAGAGGACGGCGGCGCGGGCAGCGACGCGGCGGGCGGTTCGACGGGCGGCTCGGCGGTGAAGGTGATTGATATTGATTTGACGGACGAGCAGTATGCTTTCGGCGTGGACAAGGATCAGCCGGAGCTGTTGGAGCAGGTGAATGCGTTTGTGGCGGAAAGCAAATCGGACGGGACCTTGGATGCGATCTGCGAGAAGTATTTCGGCGGCGGGGAGCCGCAGGCCGTGCAGTCCGCGAAGCTGGATGAGTCGAAGGATCAGCTGGTCGTGGCGACGAACGCGTCGTTTGAGCCGTTTGAGTATATGGACGGCGAGAGCTATTATGGGATTGATATGGAGATTGCGGCTTTGCTGGCGCAGAAGCTGGGCAAGGAGCTGGTCATTCAGAACATGGATTTTGAGGCGGTCTGCTTGACCGTCGGCCAGCACAAGTGCGATATTGCGATGGCGGGCTTGACCGTGAGCGAGGACCGCGAGGAGTATGTGACGTTTTCGGAATCGTATTATGAGGCTTCTCAGAGGGTGATTGTGAAGAACGGCGATACGAAGTTTGACGGCTGCGGCGATGCGGAGGCGGTGGCGGCTCTGCTGGCGGAGCTTAGCGCGAGCGACAAGATCGGCGTACAGGGCGGCACGACCGGACAGCTGTATGTGGAGGGCGACGAGGACTGGGGCTTTGAGGGGCTGCCGGCGACGTGCGTACCGTATAAGAACGGTTCTTTGGCCGTACAGGATTTGATCAACGGGAATATTCAGTATGTGATTATTGACGCGGCTCCGGCGGCCTGCATCGTGGAAGCGATCAACCAGATGCAGTAAGCGGGAACGCGGACAGGTTACCGAAGGCGAGTGAGAAGGACGGAGTGAAGAAGCGGGCTTTGGCCCGCCTTTTCCTCGATACACGGGTGAATGCATGGGCGATTTTGGAAATAAATGGGCGAAGTTTATTGAGATTTTTGTTGAGAAGAATGGGTATGTGAGGGTTTTGGAGGGGCTGCAGAATACGCTTTTGATCGCGGTCTGCGGTCTGCTGATCGGCGTTGTGATCGGGACGCTGATTGCGACGGTGCGTGTGATTCCCAAATATAAGCGCTTGCCGCGGGTGCTGAACGGGTTTTGCAGTTTTTATGTGGGGTTGTTTCGCGGGACGCCGATTGTGGTGCAGCTGCTGGTCTTTTATTATGTGCTGCTTCCTTTGTTGGGAATTCGCATGACAGGGGTGCAGGTTTCGATGATGGTGTTCGGCTTGAACAGCGGCGCGTATATTTCGGAGATTATGCGCAGCGGGATTCAGTCTGTGGATCCGGGGCAGCTGGAGGCGGGACGGGCCGTGGGGCTGAGTTTTTCGGTTTCGATGATGAAGATTGTGATTCCGCAGGCGGTGAAAAATATTTTGCCGACGCTGGGCAATGAGTTTATTGCTCTCGTGAAGGAGACTTCGGTGGTTAGCTTTGTCGGCGCGGCGGATTTGTATGTGGCGTTTAGCTATATCGGCAGCAACAGCTATGAATTTATGGTGCCGTATTTGGTGATGGCGGCGATTTATATCGTGCTGGTCATGGTGATTTCGCTGCTGGTGAAAATCATGGAAAGGAGCTTGAAAAAGAGTGATCGACGTAATTAACCTGAAGAAGCGTTTTGGGGATACGGAGGTTTTGAAGGGGATCGACGTGACGGTCAACAAGGGGGACATCGTGGTGGTGATCGGTCCTTCGGGCTCCGGCAAGAGTACGTTTTTGCGTTGTTTAAACTGCATGGAGGATCCGGACAGCGGGAGTATTGTTTTTAATGGGGTGGATATCGGTAAGGCGGGCACAAAGGCTCTGTAAGGAAAATCGGATTGAGGGCATA
>CANSWW010000299.1 GCA_947650845.1 uncultured Lachnospiraceae bacterium | reverse complement strand
CGCCAAACGCATCCGGCAAAAGCTCCGGCAATATGGCTAGCAGTATAAGCCCCAGTGCAAACGAATACAAAATCCTTTCCCTCACTTTAAGCCCCGTCGCCTGACAAAGCGCCCGGGCATAGTAATCAAGCTGGGCCTGATAGCGGCGCCGGAGGACATGCTCCCCGTCCTCCGGCCCCACCCGGTCGGTCTTATAATCCAGCAGATACAGGCAATCGCCCTCCTGCCAGTACACGTCGATGATTCCCTGAATCACCACCAGCTCCCGGCTGGCACGCTCCTTGTACACCTCGCAGGCCGGGAGCCCCATCACAAAGGGCTTTTCCCGGTACAGCTGTCCCCGCGCGTCGGCCTTCGCCATCCGCCGGATCGAGGGCGACTTCGCCAGCTGCAATAGCTTCTTCGCACTGACGGCCTCCTGTTCCGCCGCCGTGAGAATCCCTGCCTCGCGCCAGGCTTTCAGCCGGCGCTCCAGGCTCTCCCGATCCTCCGTCTCGCTCCAACGCAAGAGGCTTGCAAAGTCCAGGCGTTCCAGCACCTTATGATACGCGGTGCCGCGCGAGGCCCCGCCGATGGCGGTCTGTTCCTTTTGCAAAAAACGGGGCAGCTGCTCTTCGTCGTTTTCCATGTCCACCAGACGGCAGCTTTCGGCATCCTCCTCCATGGCGGCATGCTTCAGCTCGGAAACCGACAGCTTTACCGGCAGCGTTTCCTCCTCTTTGCCCGGGTACGTAAAGCGCAGACGCTCCTGCATGCGGGCGCGCGCCTCCGGAGCATACTCGGCCCGGGGATCCCAGTTTTCCAACGTCTCTCTGGTATTTCCCCGGCCGGCCTGGCGTTCGACCTCCTCATACAGAAGCCTGGCAAAGGGCACGATCTCACAGCGAATC
This sequence comes from uncultured Lachnospiraceae bacterium, assembly GCA_947650845.1. Taxonomy (GTDB): domain Bacteria; phylum Bacillota; class Clostridia; order Lachnospirales; family Lachnospiraceae; genus RGIG7193. Next base: position 2,122 of record CANSWW010000299.1, on the reverse strand, counting down.
GGCGTCTTTGGCTCCTGCTGGCACAGAAGCAGCCAATCGAGATAGCACCCGGCCGCCGCTACCCGCGACGACGGCAGCGCTTCCCCCGGCCCTGCTGCCAGCCCCTGCTTCTCGCGCTTTTTAGCCAGCGCCTTGTCCGCGCCGCATAAAATCAGCTTTTCTTTGGCGCGCGTCATCGCCACATACAGGACTCTAAGCTCCTCGCCCAGGCTGTCGCGCAAAAGCTGGCCGGCCACCACCCGTTTCTTCAGTGTCGCCGTGCGCAGGCGGTTTTCCACGTCCACATAGTCGGCGGCCAGTCCCAGATCCGGATGCATCAGGATCCGGCTTCGGGTATCCTGCCGGTTGAAGGCCTTGCCAAGCCCCGCCACAAAGACAATCGGGTACTCCAGGCCCTTGCTTTTGTGAATCGTCGTGATTCGCACCGTATCGCCGTTTTCCCCTTCCGGCGCGGCTTCGCCAAAATCGACGTCGTATTTGTGCAGCTTTTCAATATAACGGACAAAGTCAAAGAGGCCGTAATAGCTCGTGCTTTCATAGGCAATGGCTCTCTCCATCAGCATATCCAGATTCGCCCGGCGCACCGCCCCGTCCGGCATCACCGATACCAGCTCATAATATCCGGTATCGTCGTAGACACGCTGCAAAAGCTCGTGCAGCGGCAGGTAAACGGCCTGGCTGCGAAGGGCCGATATTTTGTCCAAAAACAAGGCTGTCTTTTCACACAGGGCGGCCCGCTGCGTCCGAACGCTTTGCTCCTCCCCTTTCAAATCCGCCTGCGCCGTCCCCTCCTTCCACCGGCCGGCCGCATACAGGCACGCCCCGTACAATCCCCGGATATCCCCCGGACTTCCCGCCTTTACAAATTCCGCCTTCAAAAGCGCCATCTCCCGCGAGGAAAAATCGCCGATCGGCGAATGCAGCACGGCCGCCAGCGGAATATCCTGCATCGGATTGTCCAGAATCCGCAGGCAGTTCAAGACCGTCTGCACCTCCAGCGCCGTAAAGTATCCCGACGACGACTGCGCAAACGCCGGGATACCGGCATTCAAAAGGACGTTTACAAACGGCTCCGCCCAGCCGCTGAAGGTACGCAGTAAAATCACGATATCGCCAAAGCGTGCCGTCCGATAGCCGTTTAGCTCCTTGTCCCAAATCCGCAATCCCTCTTTTTCATCGGTCAGACGACGGATGCGCCCGGCAATGGCTTTTGCTTCGGCCTCCTTGGCATCGATCTCCTTTTTCAGCTCTTCCTCCGACAAATCCACTAACAGCAGCTCCGTCGTATAGTCCCGGCAGCCGGCCGTCTCCTCCTCCGACACGGATGCCGCTTTGACGCAGACGTCCCCTTCTTTGCATGCATCCTCTTCTTCACCGATTTCCGGAGCCGCGGCAAATACCGCGCCCGGATAGAGCGCGCTGGCGTCGTCGTAGTCAATCCCGCCCAACGGCTTGGCCATGATCCGGCGGAACACAAAATTGGCCGCCTCCAGCACCTGTGGGCGGCTGCGGAAATTTTTATGCAGGTCGATCTTTTGGTTCTCGCTGTCGTGTGTGGTAAAGGCCTCGTATTTATCCATAAAAATTTCCGGCCGCGCCATACGGAATTTGTAGATGCTCTGCTTCACATCGCCGACCATAAACTGGTTCGGACGCCCGTTCCAGTGCCCGGCTACGCTCGAAAGCAGCAGCTCCTGCACGAGGTTGCTGTCCTGGTACTCGTCGATCATCACCTCCCGATAGGTCTTTTGCAGCTGTTCGGCCACGGCGCTGGGGACAATCCGGCCGTCCTCCTCGGTGATTAAGATCTGCAGCGCCAGATGCTCCAGGTCATTAAAATCCACCAGATGCTTCTCCCTCTTGTAGGCCGCGAATCGGCGACAAAATTCCTCTGTCACCCGGCACAGGGTGCGCAGGGGTTTCCGGCTCTCGGTCAGCTGCCGAAGCATCTCCTCCTTTTCCGGAAACAGATACTGCTCCTTCCATTTCTGCTGCGCCTTCTTTCCCTCGTCGCGAAACGCGGAGAGCCGCTCCTTCTTCTTGGTATCCACCGCTTTATCGCGGATCACCGGCTTGCGCACAAAGCTCATTTCCGTCAGCGCCTTCTGCAGCGAATCGTACT
>CANSWW010000298.1 GCA_947650845.1 uncultured Lachnospiraceae bacterium | reverse complement strand
AGCCGGACCGCCAGCCGGGCCGCCGGGCCCGCCGCCCGGGCCATAAAAGGCTCGCAGACCGCGTCCACCAGCCAGCCGCCCAGAAAATATCCGACCGGGATTGTAAAAAACTGCAGCGCGTTCCGACACGCATACACCCGGCCCTGAAGCTCCACCGGAATCGTCCGGCGCACAATCACGTCCAGGTTCGTATTCATAACCGGCACCGGCAGATAGCCGAAGATCTGCGCCACGCACCACAAAACCGGCGTGCGTGACAACGACAGCAGAAAATTATCCGTCGTCAAGGAAAACAGCATCGTTAAAAGGATCACCCGCACCCGGTCCCTCGGCTCCGGCAGGACCGCGGCCAGCAGACTCCCCGCCAGCATGGCAAGCCCCGCAAAAGACGTGACGATTCCCAAAACCGCCTCGCCGCCGTTTTCCCGCGGCAATATAAACGCCGGAAGCACGGCGTCAAACGCCGACGCCACCAGATTCACCCCCGCCAGAAAAAGGATCAACAGCAGCACCAGCCGATTTTCCAGCAGGCAGGCAAGCCCCTCTCCCGCCGAGCGCAGTAACGTTTCCTTCGTCCTCTGCGAAGCATCCCCCTCTCCGGGAATTTTTATCCAGAGCAGCAGGGCGAAAAAAGCCGCCGCAAAGGTGGCCAGGTCTACGGCAATGACCACGTCCATCCCGCCGAAGGCATACAGCGAAGTCGCCAGCACCGGATGGAGAATCGTCACCAGCGACTGGGAAAACGCCCGCAGACCGCTCGTTCTCTGATACTGCTCCCTGGGGGTAATCCGCGTAGCAGCCACCTCGCTGGCCGGGTTTTGCACCGTATTCATCAGCCCGTTCAGCGCATTCAAGCCATACAGATGCCACGGGCGCAAAAAGCCCCCTTTTAAAAGAATCAGCACCGCCACGCTGCAGCCGGCCGCCAGCGTATCGCAGACCAGCATCGTCCGCTTCTTATCCCAGCGGTCGCTCAGGGCCCCGGCAAAAATGCTCGTGAGGACATAGGGCACGTAAGAACAGACCGACAAAAGGGCCGTCTGCAGAGCCGAGCCCGTTTCCTGGTACAGCCACAGCGTCAACGCAAAATTGGTCATCGCGCTGCCTAGCTGCGACAGCCCCTGCGTCGCCCACAGGATATAAAAATCTTTTAAGCTATGTAAATCGTTTTTCATTTTGACTTTGCTCCTTTGATTGGTTTTGTCTTTCTCCATTCAAATGCAAAGCCCGAGGATCTGCGCCGTTCTTCGGCGCGTCGCTCCATGCAATATCCTCAAACCTTGCATGGAGCGTCTGCAATCATTAAAATCATATAAGGCCTCCTCATCCTTGCCGCCGGCCAGACAACCGGCCGCCCGGCAGAGCAGCGGCGACCCGGCAGGGCACCAGCGATCCAGCAAATCACCAATGGCCCAGCAAATCCGTCTGCCGCGGACGCAAACAATGTGTATCCCGTTTATTATAACGTAATTTCGACGCTTGTAAAGTATTTTCGGCCAAGCTTCCCTCTCAAAAAGTGATGGTTTCCGGTAAAATCCTCACTTTTTGTGTGTGGTAATCTCATCAGAACCATGCTATAATAGAGTATCCTGCCCGTTTCTTCTCGATTCATGTTTCCTATGGCTTTCTTTCCACCTTCCTGAAAACATTTCTCAAACGATTCCGGACATACCACATTTCCCCAAGGAGGACTCATCCATGAAAAACGATCTACAATCCCATTTCCCCATGATCCGCAGCCGCCAGGAGCTGATCGATGAAATCCACGCTTCTCCCAGACTGCGGCAAGAATTCCATTCCTGGCCCGAAAAACGCCGGCAAGAATTCCTCGACATCTGCACCGGCGTGCGCGGCATCAAACTCCTCTACGACCCCTTCTTCAAAGAAATCATGAACCCCGAAACAACCCCCGAGCGCCTGGAACGCCTCCTCTCCCTCCTGCTCGATACCGAAGTCAAAATCCTGCACGTTCTCCCGGGCGACTCGACCCGCCTCGCCGACGAAGCCTCGCTCTTAATCACAGACATCGTCGTCGAGCTGAAAAGCCACGAAATTGCCAACGTCGAAATCCAGAAAATCGGTTACCTGTTTCCCGGCCAGCGCAGCGCCTGTTACTCCGCCGACCTGCTGCTGCGCCAATACAAACGAACGCGCAGTCAACAAAAAAAGCACTTCAGCTACCGCCAAATCCGCACCGTCTACACCATCGTCCTCTTTGAAAAAAGCCCCCGTGAATTCCACGCCTCCCCCGGCAAATACCTGCACTATTTTTCCCAGCAGTCCAACACGGGCGTCGAGCTGGAGCTTCTACAAAAATATATCTTCATCCCTCTTGACATCTTCCGCAAAATCCTGCAAAATAGAGGCATCACATCGGAACTGGACGCATGGCTCACCCTCTTTTGCACCGACGAGCCGGAAGAAATCCTCAAGCTGATCCAAGCCTATCCCGAATTCATACCCATATACGAACAACTCTATAACCTATGTCAAAATATCGAAGGAGTGATGAAGATGTTTTCCAAAGAACTGCAAATCCTGGATCGCAACACTGTACGCCTTATGATCGACCAAATGCAGCGAACGGTAAACCGACAAGCCAAAAAAATTGCCAGGCAGAAGAAGAAAATTGCTGAGCAGGAAGAAGAATACGCCAGACAAAAAGAAGAAAACGCCAGGCAGGAACAGGAACACGCCCGACGGGAGCAGGAACACGCCAGGGAATACGAGCGCCAGCGGGCAGAGGACCGGCGCCATTATGAGGAACAGCTGGCCGCCTTGACAGAGCGGCTTGCCCAGCTGGAACAGCGCCAGGCATAGCCCTTCTGTCCGGCCTCCCTTATTCCGCCGGCTCCCCGGGTCATAAAGGGAACCGGGTCATTCGCCTCCCTCCAGGCTTCTTCCAATGACCTGCAAAAGACTTTGATCCTCCCCGGCGGCATCTTGGGTCAACTCCCAGATCATGATTCCTCCGGATACGATAGCCGAAAAGACCCGGTATGCTATGGAAAATCTCGGAGGAATC
>CANSWW010000297.1 GCA_947650845.1 uncultured Lachnospiraceae bacterium | reverse complement strand
GATTCCCGTTTATTTTAACCTCGCTTAACGCGGAGCAGCTTCCAAAGATATTCCCTTCGATCTCGGTCACACCGCTGCCGATTGTCACCGAAGAGAGCGCCGTACAGCCTCCGAAAATGTTTCGCTCCATTGTCGTTACCGAATCCGGAATCACAACGGACCCCAGAGCCGTGCAATCACGAAATGCATCATACTTAATGCTCGTCAGTCCCTCCGGCAACGTAAGCGTTTTCAGGCCGCACCCAACAAACGCACTCCTCTCTATGGTTTTCAAAGTCGACGGGAAGGTAATCGTCTCAAGAGCCGCACACCGGGCAAATGCAAGTTCTCCAATTATTTCTACCCCTTCCGGTATGACAACGGATGTAAGCGAGCTGCAATCCGCAAACGCATAGAACATGCTTTTCAAAGTAGATGGCAGAGTAACCGTTTGAAGGGATGCACAGCTCGAAAACGCAAAATCACATTGCTCCACCCCCTCCGGCAAGGTAAGCGTTTCCAGTCCGCAGTTAGTGAACGCAGATGAACCTATGCTTTTCAGAGTAGACGGCAGACTAACTTCCGTGAGTGAGGCGCAATTTATAAACGTCATCACTCCTACATTGGTTATGCCTTCCCCGATTACAACTTTCTTAACAACCTGGCTAAAGTTCTGTACCCCGCCCGGGACCGACCAGCTATGGCTGGAATTATTCGGTATATCGCCGGTTCCTGTAATTGTGAGAACTCCGGCATCGTCAAATGTCCAGGATATGGTATCTGTCTCTTGGCCGCTGGCAATAATATTGCCCTCTGCTACCGGTTCTGCCTGTGCTTCTGTCTCCGCCTCATTCAACCTGGCTGCGTCCGTCACCGGTTCGGTTTCAAGAGGCTGCGTTTCTTCGCCGGTCGTCTCCTGCGTCTCTTCCTCTGTCATTTTGTCGGCGGGCACAATCCTCGGACGTAGTTTCCGGCGCGGTCGTCTCGGACGCCTCTGTTTCTATCTGTGCCCCTGGTTCCACCTCCTCTGCCGCCGATACCGGCATTGGCTGGAGAGCCAACAATACGCAGAGCAATATTGCTAACTTCCGTTTCCATTGTTTCATTTTTTGATACTCCTTTCACATTATATTTGCGGGCGCTCATGCGAACGCCCTGAACCCGCTAAACGCGGAATTCTTCTCTTTTGTCCGCTTTCATAGATTATGGCAATCTGCGAACGTGAGCTTAAAATTCAGTTAAACTGCATGCAAAAAAAGCGGCCTGAACGGAATGTTTTGTTTCCGTTTTCAAGGTCGCTTTCTTATTATGGATTCAAGACTCAAACATGTTCGCTTCTTTGCTCTTTTATTTTCTTTGCCGATATTCTTCGCGCGAGAGCTCGCGGGCCGCCATCGTGAAAGCCAGCAGGGCGGACGCGCCGTCGGCTATGGGCCCGGCATACAGAATGCCGTCGATCCCCCAAAGAGTCGGCAGAATTAGAAGCAGCGGCAGCAGGAAAAGAATCTGCTGGGTCAGCGAGAGGAGGATCCCGCCTCTTGGCTTACCGATGGCCGTGAAGAAATTGGAAGTGATTTTTTGAGAGAAGTTTAAAAAGGTAAAAAACAAAAAAATCCGAAAGTAATTTGCGGCGAATCGGTAGTAGGCTTCCGAGCCCTTTCCGAAAAGGGAAATGATGGGCCGGGGCGCCAGCTGGAACAAAAGGAAGGCGGCCAGGGCGATGATAAAGCCGCCGGCGCAGGCCTCCAGATAGCCTTCCTTTACGCGGCGATACTGCCTGGCTCCGTAATTGAAGCTGACAATCGGCTGCAGGCCCTGCGAGATGCCGATGATGAAGGACATAAATACTTGGTTGACCTTGGTGATGATCCCGACGCAGGCCAAGGGGATAGCTTCGCCGTAGGGGGAGCGCAGGCCGTAGTATTTCAGGGATTGGTTCATGGCAATCTGCAGTATCATCATCGCCAGCTGATTGATGCAGGGCGCGGCGCCCAGGGATACGATGCGGCGGGCGCAGGTTTTTCGCAGGCGCAGGTGGGCGGCGCGGAGTGTGACGGTTTGGCAGTGGGCTAAGAGCCAGAGTGCCAGGCAGCCGGAAAAGACCTGGCCGATTACGGTCGCCAGGGCGGCGCCGGCCATTCCCCAGTGAAGGCCAAAGACAAAGAGGGCGTCCAAGGCTGTGTTGATGACGGCGCCGGAGAGGTTGCAAAGCATCGTGAGCTTGGGACGGCCGTCGGCACGGATCAGGTGGCCGCCGCCAGTGGTGAGGATCAGGAAGGGGAAGCCCAGGGATACGATCCGGGCGTAGGGTTTTGCGTATTCCAGCACATCGTCCGGCGAGCCGAAGAATACAAGCATTGGCTGCAGGAACAGCTGGGTCATGAGGGTGAGAAGCAGGCCGCAGGTAAAAAGCAGAACGACGGCGTTGCCCATGTAGTAGACGGCTTGTTCTTTTTCGACCGGGTTGTGTTCTCCGTGGCCGGAAGCGATGTTGAAGGCGGAGGCGCCGCCGATCCCGAAGAGAAGGGCAAGCGCTACGCAGGAGGTGGTCAGAGGGAAGGCTATGTTGGTCGCCGCGTTTCCCAGCTCGCCGATTCTTTGGCCGATGAAAAATTGGTCTACGATGTTGTAGAGGGAGCTTACCAGCATGGCTACGATGCTTGGAAGGGCAAAGGTTAAAAGCAGGCGGGGGATGGGGGCGCTTAGGAGCGGGGTTTGGCGTGTGGCGTGAGGTGTGCTCGTGGTGGGCGTGGATTGTGGATTGGGCATGGTGTCATCTCCTAGGAGGATTGTTGGGGAGGCCGCAGGCAGGGCGAGGGGTTACTTGTTAGCGGCTCCCGGTCCATACTCAAAAGCCGCTATAGGTTAATTATGACTGTTAATTCAGCTCTATGTCCTTAGCATAGGCATAAGAAATGATTTCACCTTTCTTAGTCTCCATATAGCCTCTCTCCTTATGTGAATAGTTGGAGATATCCACTGAACCGAATCCGGCAAACTTCTCGTAAATTCGTTCTAATGCTGCTATTTCATCCTCTGAGAGCACTC
>CANSWW010000296.1 GCA_947650845.1 uncultured Lachnospiraceae bacterium | reverse complement strand
GCTTGTTTCGACCGTTTTTTGAGACAAAAAGCGGGGTGTGGGGCTGGTTAGGGGAGCCCCCGGCTGTAACTACCTGCGTTCCCCGAAAACAGCTCCCGACAACCCGCATCCGCTGCCTCGCAAGCTTACCTGCCCACACACGAAACAGACCAAAAAAGCGAAAAAGCTAAATAGACTAAATAATCCAAATAAGCCAGATAAAATAAGCCAAGCTCCTACCCATCCCTTCGCCAAACCGCCCAAAAAACCGCATCTCTCTCCCCCGCAGACAACTCCCACGACACGGCAGCCGCTATTTTTGCGGCATGTGCCGTGTAACAGCCAGGGTTCCTATGCCTTCCCTGCCAGGGCCCTTTACAAACGCCGGTCCTTGGTGAGCGCGAGCCGCAGGCGAAGTGCGAACCTAGTACCGCTGCGTTTGTAACGGAGCGAGAGCGCGCCCGGGCAGGGAAGGCATAGGAACCCTGGCGTCACTCGCCCCATCCCCCAAACAAAAATAGAACTGCCGCCCAGCGAACCCTCCTTCGTCCAAACAGCAGTTCCATCTCACCAATCAGATATGCAACAGATCGCTGTATGCCTTCAGCGCGCCGTCCGTCTCATGGGCCAGCACCTTCTTTGCCAAAACCTTTCCGAGCTGCACGCCTTCCTGGTCAAAGCTATTGATATTCCAGACAAATCCCTGGTACATCACCTTATTCTCAAAATGAGACAACAACGCTCCCAGCGCCTGCGGCGTCAACTGCTTGCCGACAATGATGCTCGAGGGACGCCCGCCCTCAAAGTTCTTATTGCGGTTTTCGTCGGCCTTGCCGCACGCAAACGCTACGATCTGCGCCGCGACGTTCGCACAGAGCTTTTGCTGGCTCGTGCTGTCCTCTATGACTACGTCCCGGCCCATCTGATTCTCCTGGAAGCCTACAAACTGCAGAGGAACAATATCGGTTCCCTGGTGCAGCAATTGGTAGAAGGAATGCTGCCCGTTGGTCCCCGGCTCTCCGAAAATCACGGGCCCCGTCGGGTAATTCACCGGCTCTCCGAAGCGGTTGACCGATTTGCCGTTGGATTCCATATCGAGCTGCTGCAAATGCGCGGGGAAGCGGCTCAGGGCTTGGGAGTACGGCAGCACGGCTGTGCTCTGATAGCCCAGGACGTTGCGCTCGTATACGCCGATCAGGGCGTCTAACATGGCCGGGTTTTGATACATGTCTTTGTTTTTGGCGAGCTTATCTTCTTCGGCCGCGCCTTCTAAGAACTGCGCGAATACGTCCGGGCCAAAGGCCAGCGACAAAACGGCGCCGCCTACGCCGGAGGTCGAGGAGTAACGGCCGCCGATGTAATCGTCCATGAAGAAGGCCGCCAGGTAATCGTCGCTCTTGGCAAGGGGCGAGGTTTCGCTGGTGACGGCGATCATATGCCGGGAGGCGTCCAGACCCGCGTTTTTCAGCGCGTCTTTTACGAAGGCTTCGTTGGTCAAAGTCTCTAACGTCGTGCCGGATTTGGATACGAGCACGAACAGGGAGTGCGCAACGTCGATCGTGTGCAGCACGGCCGCGGCGTCGTCCGGGTCGACGTTGCTGATGAATTTTGCTTCCATTTTAAAGGTGTGGTTTACTTTGGCCCAGTTTTCAAGGGCCAGGTACATGGCCCGGGGGCCTAAGTCGCTGCCGCCGATGCCGATCTGCACGACGGTGGTGAATTTCTCGCCGGCCGCGTTTGTGATTTCGCCGCTGTGTACTTTATTTGCCAGCTCTGCGATTTTCTGCTGCTGTTCTACATAGAAGCTGCGTTTGTCGACGCCGTCGGCTACGACGGCCTCGCCTAACTGCCCGCGGGTCATGTGATGGAGCACTTTACGCTTTTCGCCGGTATTGATGACTTCGCCGTTATACAGGGCTTCGAATTTTTCCGCCAGCTGGGTTTCCTCTGCCAGCCGGGAGAGCGCCTGGAGCGTTTCGTCGTCTACCGGCCTGGCGGCGTAGTTGAAGGCCAGCCCGGCGGCCATCGGCACGGTGTAGGTCTGGACGCGCTGCGCGCCTTGCTCGCCGGACATGACGCTTGCCAGGGCTACGGGCGTTGTCTCTTGCAGCTTTTGGTATGCGGGAACGGTATCTAAATTTTTCCAGGTAATCATAATGGATCCCCTCCTAATGGTTTTTTCGCTTCGAAATGCGTTCTTTTGAAATTATACTATTAAACAGGTGGGAATTCAAGCATCAATTCCATCGGCGTGTAGCGAATTCCGTGATGTTCGGTTTCTTTTCCTGTGTCGGTGAAGCCGATCGCATGGTAAAAGGGGACGCCGCAGGGGGAGGCGTTTAATTGAATCCGGCTGCCTCCGCTCTCCTTTTTCCTGAAAACCGCTTCCCGGAACAGAGCCGTCGCAATTCCCTGCCGATGATATTCTCCGTCTACAAATACGCAGGATATATGGTTTCCTTTGGAAATGGATAATACGCCGACAAGCTTCCGGGCCGGATTATGATCCGGCCCAGGCGCCTGTTTCCGCCTGTCAAAGGCTCCGTACATGATTTGATCGCCGGTCGTGAATTTATTTCGGAAGGCCTGGTTTTGGATGAACTGGTTATAAAAATAACCGATCCCTTCCTCTGTGCAATCCGGCGCTGTGAATTGCTGAAATACGGTCCATATGAGAGAAAAGGCCTGATCTAATTCATTTGTGCTGCATCTGCGGATTGTTATGGCTTCTCTTTTCATCATTTCCTCTTTTTGCCCGTGTTCTCAGGGCATAGTGGGATACCCCTGCGGTATTTCCTCTTTTTGCCCGTGTTCTCAGGGCATAATGGGATACCCCTGCGGTATTTCCTCTTTTTGGCCCGTGTTTTCAGGATTATTTGGCAATCGCGGACAAGAGCTCGCCGACCCTCTCCGGCGAAATCTGCTCCTGCCTGGCGTAGGCTACGATCTCTTGCAGCGCTTCTTCCACGTATCGCTCCGGTTCTTCCTTGGTAATCCCGATCACGATTTTTATCTTCTGATATTTTTTCTAATCGCTTCAACGCGTGTTGCTCCACTAA
>CANSWW010000295.1 GCA_947650845.1 uncultured Lachnospiraceae bacterium | reverse complement strand
CGCCGTATCAAGGATTTCCGCCATTTCAATATAGTCGTAATCCCGCTCATAAATCCCCTCTACGGAATAGAGCGGCACCGCGCTGTTTACATGGTTTTCCGCATACGTTTCCACATAGGCGTTGAGCATGGCCTTGAGGATTTGCTGCGAAAAGGCGGCGGCGTTTCGGACATCCTGGCTTCCTACCGTGTAGGAGACTACATACATCGTCGGTTTTTCCTCCGCCAGCTCTCCCTTCTCATTCAGCGCCTCCTGCGCCGTGGCCTCCTCCTTGCTCTGAATCGCCTCCACACGGACATTGGCTCGGATGGCGTCTATGTTGTTCCCGTCATAGCTAAGGCCCAGCTTCTCAAATACCTTTGTCATCACCTCGACGGAATAGATCTCCGTCACATCGATCTCTGTCCCATCCGGCGCCAGCCCGTCGATCGCCTCCGGGTTCATGTACTGAATAATCGCGCTGGCCGTGTAAGTCTGTTTTCCGGAGAAATACGAATAAAACAATACTCCCATAAGCAAAGACGATAAAACGATCAGCGCCCGGTATTTTCGGATATAGGAAAAAAGTTTAAATTCCTTCATATCCTCTTCTGCCTCCTTCAGTCTGTCTCTTCAAAGCCGTACTCTGCGTGCGTATCCATCACCAGAAATTTTTTTAAATCATCCCGAATCGTATCAAGCTGCTTTTCCATGCACTCAATGCCGTTTACCTGTTCTTCCAAATAGTATTTAGAAGTTTCCAATCCATTGCGGTTGGTATTAAGCGCATGGATCAATTCCAAAATCGAATCCTGTTTCTCCTGCTCAATCCGTTTGTGCGTCTCCTCAATCAGGGCTCTCGCCTCGTTCTTGGCCTTTGTCCGGATAATTTCCGCATCGATCCTCGCATTCAGAAGGACTTCCTTGACGGCATCGTAATTGCCCTCATATTTTTTCTGTTCTTCGCGCAGCCTGGCCGTTTCATCCTCCAGCTGCTTCTTTTCGGCCAGCACGAGCTTCAGCCTTTTTTTGCTCTGCGTATAGAGCTTATTGCTGGCCTTCAGCTGCGTTTTCATTTCGATCAGCTTCTGCCTAGCCGCCGCCAGCTCCTGCTCCCAGTCCGCAGAGGCCGCCGTCTCTTTCTCTGCATCCGGAATCTTGCTCGGCGAGGCGTTTCGCTCTTTTTCGTCTATTGCCTGTATCTCTTCCTGCGTATCGTCAAAAATGATAATATCATCGCCGCCGGCCCTTGCTTGTTCCTTTTGGGTTTCCCCGGATTCCTTGAGCAAGCCCTGCCCTTCTGTCAGCTGGGCCTGGACTCGAACCAGCTCTTCCTCCAGTTTGGCGACATACATCTGTACGTCCTCTTTTTTATAACCGCCGAAAGCACTGGTTCTAAAAAGCTTTTCTCGCATATTTCTTCCTCGCTCACAATACTTCTATGGTCCCAAACATGAAATCACTCTTGACATATGACGCGCTTCTCCATACTCTTCTTCACATTTCTTTCGTGCTTTTCTCCCCAGTGTTTCACTCAAGCCCTCGTCTCGTACAAATTTTGCAAGCTGTCTCGCCAGCTCGCGGGAATCCTTTGGCGGAAACAAAAATCCCGTCGCCCCCTCCTCCACGATTTCCTCAAGGCTTCCCAGCCGCGAAGCCACCACCGGCTTTCCGTGCGCGTACGCTTCCAACACCGCATTCGGCATATTCTCATACCAGATCGCCGGACATACGACGCAGGCCGCACGGTCAATCAGCGCATTTAGCCGTGCCCCTGCCAGAAATCCGGTAAATACAATCTGTTGTTCCAGATGATGCTCGGTAATGTATCGTTTTAGTTCTTCATCCTCCCGGGAATCCGACAGCGTTCCCGTTATTTTCAGCACATAGCCGCTGTCCTTCAGATCGTTCATGGCCCGGATCGCGTAAATCGTTCCCTTCTGTCTCGCCATGCGCCCCATAAAGAGAAAATACTTCTCGTGGGAATAGCAGGGAACCGCCGCCTGGCTGTCCGTAAAGGTCGGGATATGGACGATCTTACGTGCGGGCACGCCGCCCTCCACCAGTTTTCCTTTGGTAAAGGCCGACGGCGTGATAAAACAATCGACCTCCCGAAAAACGCCGTTCCACTGATACAGCTTCATCGCCGCCACGCGCAGCAGCGTTGCCGCCCGGGAATTCTTCACGCATCGTCTGCGAAGCGCCTGGCCGTATTGGCCATGGATACAGGCTTCACAGATTTCGTCCCCGCACAAAAAATCATATTTCGCACAAAACATAAAAAAATCCGAAATCCGATGCACCACGCGGACCCCTTCTTTTTTAGCCGCGCGAATAATGGAGGGCGACAGATGATTGATTTCGTGAAGGATATAAACCGCGTCCGGCCGTGTGCGTCGTATCAGCTTTCGAAGCCGCCTGGCCGCGTCGAAATTCCAGACCGCGGCCCGGAACATGCCGTATAAATTTTTCAGGGAGCGCCTGGTATCGGAATACATCAGCGCATCGGCCCGCGGTTTCGCAAAATACGACTCGTAGTTCGTCGCCCGGTTCCGTGGATTTTGCACCGAGAAGGGAATCACCTCAATCCCTCTTTTCTCGGCGGCAGCCATGAAATTAAACATATATCGTTCCGGCCCGCCGGCGATAAAAAAACGGTAATTGGCAACAATCACCCTCATATCATCTTCCACCCTTATGTATCATTGCCATCGGCGTCTTGCAGATCACCTTTAAATCCAGCCAAATAGAACGGTGCGCAATATAAGCCAGATCCATCTCCACCCAGTCGTAAAAGGAAACATCATTCCGATTGGGCAGGATCTGCCAGGTACAGGTAAGCCCCGGCAAAACGCTTAAGCGCCGTTTCTGATATTCATTATAGCAAGCCACTTCTTCCGGTAAAGGCGGCCTTGGCCCCACAAAACTCATATCTCCCCTCAATATATTGAACAGCTGCGGCAATTCATCCAGGCCGGTCTTGCGAAGATAGCTCCCCAGACGGGTCATGCGCGGATCTTTTTTGATCTTAAACACCGGGCCGTCCATCTCATTCAGCTTTTGCATATCCGGCTTCATCTCTTCCGCCCCTTTTACCATGGTTCGGAATTTAT
>CANSWW010000294.1 GCA_947650845.1 uncultured Lachnospiraceae bacterium | reverse complement strand
GCTGCAGCGGCGTAATCTGGAAGGACTGGCCAAAGGACATGGTCGCCAGCTCCACTTCGCCGATGTTTTCCAGCTTATGCATAATGCCGGAGGCTTCTCCGGGGATATCGACCCCGGTTTTGCGCATCAGGCCGAATTTCTCAAAATAATGGTAGAAGCGCTCCGCGCCCACCCGCAGGCCGACCTCGATAAAAACCGGATTGCAGGAGTTCATCACGCCCTGGACAAAGGTCTCGCTGCCATGGCCGGTCGTTTTATGGCAGCGGATCCGACGGTCCTCCACCATCTTAAAGCCCGGACAATGAAAAGTATCCTCCAAAGAGACGACGCCCTCCTCCAGCGCCGCGGTGGCCGTCACGATTTTAAAGGTCGAGCCCGGCTCATACGTATCGCTGATGCAGGGATTGCGCCACATCTGATTGAGCAAATCCTGCCTTTCTTTCTCCGTAATTGAAGCAGTTCCTTCTATATTTAAAGTAAAGGGATCGTTTAAGTCAAACTCCGGCACATTGACCATGGCCAGGATCTCTCCGTTTTGCGGATTCATCACGATCACGGACACGGCCTTAGCTCCCTTTTCCTCCATGACCTTTTCCGCGGCCTGCTGCGCGTATTTTTGGATATTCATGTCCAGGCTCAGCATCAGATTGTTGCCGGGGACCGGCTCGATCCGCTCCTCCGCCATGCTGTCAAGCTCAATCCCCGCCGCAGTCGTCATCGTCAGGATCTTGCCGTCGATTCCCTTCAATATTGACTCGTATTTTACCTCCAGCCCGATAATCCCCTGGTTATCGCTGCCGGTAAAGCCCAGCACGCGGGAGGCTAAGTTTCCGAAAGGATAGTAGCGCTTGTAGTCCTCGTCTACCTTCACGCCGTCTAAGTGATACGCCCGGATCACATCGCCGATTTCCTTGTCGACGTTGGTTTTGACGACCTCGCGGGACGTGTATTTTTCCACGCTGGCCCGCACTCTTTCGGGATCCATGGCAAGCTCCTGCGCCAAAATCTCCACGACCCGCTCGGGGTCCGTGACCTGGTTATGTACGACGGAGATCGTGCAGACGGTCCGGTTCGTGGCAATCACCGTTCCGTTCGCGTCATAGATCTCCCCGCGCGCGGCCTTGATCGAGCGTTCCCGCTCGTGGAGCTCGTCGGCCTGCGCCATATAGTATTCCGATTGAAAAATCATCAGGTACGCCAGCCGCCCGGTCAGCCATATACAGCCTGCAATCACCGCCAGGAAGAAATATACGATTCCCTTGCGGTGAAAGACCTGGTTGCGTTCCCATCTGGTATTCTTTTCCGGCATCGCTTCACCTGCCCCTGCTATCCTTATAGTATATGGGCAAGCTTGTCAAAGTAGACCTGCGGCAAGGGGAAACTTTTATTCTTCGCCCTGCGCCGACGTCTCCGGTTCATTCTCTCCCGCGTTATCCGGGTCGGCTTCGCCCTCCGGCTCCGCCGTCGTCTCATTGGGATTCGTAAAAATACCGCCGCTGAAATCATCCTCGGTGTCCGGTCCCACGAAGGGGGCCTCGGTCGTCACCGGGTTGCCCGCCTCGTCGGTCGCTCCCGTCACCGGATTGCCGGCCTCATCGGTCGCCGGCGCGGCCGTAGTCGGGGGAGCCGCCTCGGTCGTCGGCTCCGGCGGGTTTGCAAGCTCGCGTGTCGGATAGATATTCAGGCAGGGCAGGATATCGGTCATAATCTCGCGCCACAGCGTCGAAGCATGCGCGCTTCGGGCCTGCTCCTGCGCCCCTGAGGGCTGATTGACCGTTACATACAGTATGACCTGGGGATCCGAGGCCGGCACGCCGCCGATGAAGGACAGCAGATAGTTTTTCTTATCGCGGCCCAAAAGCTCGGCCGTGCCGGTTTTGCCCCATACCTCATAGCCGTCGATCTTTGCGTTGCCGCCCGTACCGTTGTCCACGACCTCCAAAAGCGCTTCCCGTATGTAGGCGGAGGTGTCCGTGCTGATCATCTGGCGCACCTCTACCTTATCGATCTCTTTTAAGACCGCGCCCTCGCTGTTTTTGATCTGGCGCACGATATGCGGTTCGTAATAGGTCCCGCCGTTTACCAGGGCGCAGTAGGCCGCGGCCTGCTGGATCATGGTCACGTTGAAGTTCTGTCCGAACCCGTTGGTCGCTAACGTCGCCGCGTCGCGGCCGCTGTTTAAGAGGCCGGCCTCCTCGCCGGGCAGGTCGATGCCGGTGCGCTTGCCAAAGCCGAACAATTCCTGGTATTTGGCCATATTTTCACGGCCTAATACCCGCGCGATGTACATCAGCGCGTCGTTGCAGGAGTTCATCAGGGTTTCTGTCAATGTCTGGTGGTGATGTGCGCGGCCGTTGTTGCATTGGATATACCAGTCGGCAACCTGCTCGCCGCCGTCGCAGTCAAACCCGTCCGTGACCTTGATACGACCTTCGTCAAGCGCCGCCGCCACGGTCAAAGACTTGGCCGTCGAACCGGGCTCATAGGTATACGAAATGCAGTAATTTTTCCACATTTCCGCCAGGGCGGTCGAAAGATCCTCTTTTGACATGGCTTCCAGCATTTCCCGCGTGTAGCCCTGTTCGCTGTAGCTTGCCAGCAGGGCGTCGATATTCGTCGGATCGTTGCAGTCAAACGGCATATCGCTGGCCATGGCCAGCACCTCGCCGCTGTGCGGATCCATCACGACGACGCCGATATCGGCGGCCAGCAGCTCCTCCTGGGAACGGCTGATATGATCCTGCACGATCCGCTGGATCTGCGCGTCGATCGTCGTGATGATCGTATTCCCGTCCTCCGCCGGCTTGATGACGCGCTCTAAGTCGCTCTCATCGTTCAAGTATCCGTACTCCCGGCCGTTTTTGCCGATCAGCTCTTGATTGTAGTACTGTTCGATGCCGTAGCTGCCTGTGCTGCTGTCGTCGCGTGAAAAGCCGATCATCCAGCAGGCCAAATCGCCGTAGGGATAGATTCTCTTATATTTGGTCTCGAACCAGACGCCCGCCACGCGCTTTAGCCGCTCGGCCTTGCTGTCTTTTTTGGAGTTTGTCTTGGCGATCTCCGCCTTTAAATCCAGGAAGCGGTTCATGTCCTCCT
>CANSWW010000293.1 GCA_947650845.1 uncultured Lachnospiraceae bacterium | reverse complement strand
TGTTGCAATAATCGCATACATAAGGGCACCTCCTATTTATCATTACTCGCCAACTTCGGTGTCTGCCATAGGCAGCGCTTATAAGACCTCATTGAGCGGCATACTCACATATGATAGCACCCGACGGCAAACTTGTCAAGCACTTTATCTTAGCCGCATATCCGTCTTTTTTCCATACCGTTTTTCATAAAATCTTTTCTATAACGGCTCAACCGAAAAATGATCCTGGCATCCGTTTTTACGGTAATCCTCCTTCGCGCGAGCAAAATCCAGAATCATATCTACGCACCTCTCCCGGCCGATCGCGCTGGAATTGATACAAAAGTCATAGCTGCTGACCGCTCCCCATTTCTTATTCGTATAATAGTTATAATAGGAAGCCCGCCGCTTATCCGTCTTAATCATCAGATCCCGCGCCTTATCCTCGGAAATGCCGTAGAGCTTCATCACATACGGAATCTTATCATTCTCCTCGCCGCTGATAAATACGCTGATCATATGCGGATGCTCCGCCAGCGCATAATCCGCACAGCGCCCGACAATCACGCAGGATTCCTCTGTCGCCAGTTTCTTGATCGTCTCAAACTGTGCCAGAAATACCTTCTGATTCAAGGGCATATCGATATAACCGGGTGACGCATACCCCAGAGAATACGTATCCATTACAAGGGAGTAAAGAAAACTATTCACCGGCTTTTCATCGTGGCTGTGAAAAATATCCTCGCACAGACCGCTGTTTCTCGCGCATAATGTCAAAAGCTCCTGGTCATAGCATTTAATTCCCAGCTTTTTCGCGATCGCCTGCCCGATCTGACGGCCGCCGCTTCCGCATTCTCTGCCAATGGTAATTACTAAATTCTCGTTCATATATCTCAGCTCCTTTCCTTGCTTCTTCCCGTGTTCCCAGAGCATACCGGAATACCTTTATTATACTCTTATTTTGCCAAAAAGTACAGCATAAAAGCCACAAAAATGATCCCTTAGCCCCGTCGCAGCTTCTCCAAAAGTTCTATAAAATATGCCGGCAACGGCGCCTCAAATTCCAGGTAATTCCCTGTCGTCGGATGGATAAACCCTAAAACCGCCGCGTGCAGCGTCTGTCCTTCCAGCGCATACGGCTGCTTGGCCGGGCCGTACAGCGTATCCCCCAGCAAAGGATGGCCGATTGACGCCATATGGACACGGATTTGATGCGTGCGGCCTGTTTCCAGCCGACATTCAATCCAGGTACTGTCCCTAAAGCGCTCCCGTACCCGATAATGGGTTACGGCGCGTTTACCGCATCTCTCATTGACCGCCATTTTGATGCGATCCTTCTCATTGCGGCCGATCGGCGCGTCAATACGGCCTTCTTCCTCCCGGATTACGCCATGGACGATCGCCTGGTAGCGCCGTGTAACGGAATGCTCTTTTAGCTGCTCTGCCAGACAATGATGCGCCTTGTCATTTTTGCAGGCAATCAGCACGCCTGTGGTGTCCTTATCGATTCGATGGACAATCCCCGGGCGCAGTACGCCGTTAATCCCGGATAAGTTCCCCTTGCAATGATACAAGAGACCGTTGACCAGCGTATCGTCGCTATGGCCGGCAGCCGGATGGACCACCATACCCTTCGGCTTATTGACCAGGATCACATCGCTGTCCTCATAAAGAATCTCCAACTCCATCGGGCGGGGCACAATCTCCCCTTCAGACGGTTCCGGCAACGCCAGCCAAACTCGGTCGCCGGCACGCAGCCTGTAATTGCTGCGTACGGCCTGGGCCGCTTTTTGGCAATCCGTCCCCTCCTCTTCCCCGTCACAGACGGCAGCGCCGGACCAAAGCTTCACCGCTCCCTCCCTCACCAGCTTCTGCAGATAGGAACGACTCTGTTCCTTTAGTTTTTCTGCCAAAAAAAGATCGATGCGCATCCCTGCCGCTGCCGCATCGACCTCAAATACAAGCTCCTGCATGCTCTCTCCTCATAAATAAAATCCGTTTCGGACCGTTTGGCGTCCATGTCCGTCCCCGGGCATTTTTATGAACCCTTCACCTCTTCCGAAAGATTCTGAGCCGCCTTCTTTGTCTTTTCCAGAAAATCAAAATCGCTTTCCTTATAGTAGAAAAAAACCAAAAACGCAAAGGCGACGCAAGCAACCGTAACATAGCAGTCCGCCACATTAAAAACCGGAAAATCTATCAGCTTAAAATACAAAAAATCTATCACATACTGTAAACGCAAACGATCCAGAAAATTTCCGATCGCTCCGGCAAAGACCGTCACACATACGGCATTCAAAGGAAGGTATTTCTTGGTCGCCGGTATTTTATTGTAATAATAAAGCAAAACCGCCAGGATGACACAGGTGGAGACAATAAAAAAGCCTCTCTTGTCCTGTAATATCCCAAAGGCTGCTCCTGTATTCGTAGAATAGTGTAACTCAAACACACCGTCCCATATCACAAACGGGCCATCCAACAGGTACTTCTGCGCCAATTGCTTCGTCAGCTGATCCAACCCGACCAAAAGAACAGTAGCCAAGGCGCCTACCCCGTATTTTATCTTTTTATCTCTCATCGTTTACCGTATCCCTCAAACATTCAAATTAAAAGAAGCCATGTCCAGATTCCCGCCTAAGATCTCCTGAAAATCCCCCGACAGTTCAACGGTCGGCGGCGTGACAATCACAATGTAGCTGGAAATCTTCTGCAGGTTCCCGCTCATGGAATAACAGGCGCCGGAAGTGAAATCGACAATCCTCTGCGCCACATCCATGTTAATCCCCTCCAGGTTGATCACCACAGCCCGGCCGGACAACAGCGTATCGCAAATTTCCCGCCCTTCCTCCACGGATTTGGGACGGATCATACAAACCTCTAAACTGCGAGCCTGACGAATCGGTACGACGGTCGGCTGCCGCTTGCCGCGACCGGCCGCAGGCTTCTCCTCCGGCAAGTCATCCTCTTCCTCCTCGTAACGCTCCGCTGCCCGGGATTTTTTAGAAACCGGTACGGGATCGTCCTCATAATCGTCATAATCATCAAACTCATCATCCAGCTCATCGTCACCGTTCAGCTTCATGGAGTCCAGAATTTTATCAATAATATTGGCCATCGTGATCATCTACTCCTAACATTTAATATTCTT
>CANSWW010000292.1 GCA_947650845.1 uncultured Lachnospiraceae bacterium | reverse complement strand
GAGGAGGCGGAACCGGAACGGTTTTATCATGGATTTGTGTTGGGTCTGACTGTGGAGCTGGCGGATCGGTATGTAATTACCTCAAATCGGGAGAGCGGTTTGGGAAGATATGATGTGATGATGGAACCTAAAGAGAAGAAGGACGATGCCGTTATCATGGAATTTAAGGTCCGGGATCCGAAGGAAGAGAGGACACTGGAGGATACGGCGGCAGAGGCATTGGCTCAGATTGAAAGAAAAAGGTATGAAACGACGCTGGAGGCGAGGGGGATCGACGCAAGGCGGATTCGGAAGTATGGGTTTGCGTTTGAGGGAAAGCAGGTTTTAATACGATGAAGGGAATAAGCTTCATAAATTTGTAAGTTGTTTTTGAAAGAAAGGTATGATATCCTAAACAGGTTCACATACTGAAAAAAAACGAGGAGATTTATTATGAAGCGGATAAAATCATTAACGAACGTAACTTTATGGGCGGCGGCCCTTCTCTTGGCCGGAGCGCTGCTGGCGCTTACGGCCTGCGGCAGGGGCGGGGACGAGGAGACGAAGGGGACGCAGGAGACGGTGACCTCCGGCGTTTCGCAGACGCCGTCCCAGGCGGAGACGACTTCCCCGGCTGCAACGGAAAGCAGCGCCGAAGAGACGTCGGGAAGTACGGACGAGAGCGAGACAGGCAGCTCCAAGCTGAAGGAGGTGCGGGATGCCGTAGCCGAGGCGTACGGAGAAAATTATCTGCCGGAAATGCCGCTTGACGCGGAGAGCCTGGAGATGCTCTACGGCGTGAAGCCGGACATGTATGAGGAGGCGCTGGGCGAGATTCCGATGATCAGCGCGCAGGTAGATACCCTGATCCTTGTAAAGGCGAAGGAAGGACGGGCAGCGGACGTGCAGGCAGCCCTGGAAGCCTATCGCACCAACCAATTGGAAGCAGGCATGAACTATCCGATGAACGTGCCGAAAATCGAGGCGTCGGAAGTGCTGGTATACGGCGATTACGTATGCTATCTGATGCTGGGAATGATTGACGACAGCATAGAGGACGAAGGCGAGATGCTGACCGCCTACCAAGAGCAGAACCAGACGGGCAAGCAGGTGCTGGAGCAGTATCTGGCTCAGTAAGAGAAACGAGAAAAATCCAACTATAAAAAACAGGGCCGCACATTCTTTGGTTGCGGTCCTGCTTTTTAACCGGTCAAAAGACGGGCGACCTTTCCGGTTGACTTTATGAATCCAAGCATGATACAATGCAGATCAGTCGGAATGCTTTTTTTGAGTGTGAGTTCCTGAATCCGCCGTACTGTCGGTCATCGCTGCTGTGTCGTCGGCCGCCGTCTCCAGGCTCTGAAAAGGGACCAGTCTGCCCGTCTGCGGGTCAATGACGGCCCCGGCTTCGCTGTAAGCCTCCGTGCCGGTCGGGTATTGCCGCCGTACAAGCCCGGCTTCGACGAGCCGCTTGCAGATATAGTAGGCGACGCCGCAGACCGGAACGCCTAAGATCATGCCGGCAAAGCCGAACAACCCGCCGCCGATCAGGATCGAGAAAATGACCCAGAAGGAGGACAGGCCGGTGCTGTCGCCCAAAATAGCAGGGCCGATGATATTGCCGTCCACCTGCTGCAGGATCAAAATGAAGATCAAAAAGATCAGGCATTGCTGCGGATTGACGACGAGGATCAAAAAGGCGCTGGGAATCGCGCCGATGAAGGGGCCGAAGAACGGAATGACGTTCGTGACGCCCACGACGACGCTGACCAGGATTGTATAAGGCATTTTAAGGATCGACAGGCAGATGAAGCAGAGGATCCCAATAATCAAAGAGTCCAGGATCTTGCCGGAGATAAAGCCGCCGAAAATCTTGTCGCTGTGGCGCGCGACATCAAGGATCACATTGACCTGTTCCGGCTTGAAAACGGCGTAGAGAACCTTTTTAAATTGTCCGGCGAAGGTTTCCTTGCTGGCAAATACATAGATCGAAACGATGATGCCAATGACAAAATTGAGGATAAAGCGCCCGAAACCGATCACACCGCTGGTGAGGCCGGTTACGATCACATTGACTTGGTTCAGCAGATCGTTCTGCACCCAATTATTCAGAAAGCCGGCCAGGCTGTCAAACGCGGTATGGACCATATTCTGCAGCTGCGGATTATTGCTGAGCAGATCGTTGAGCGAATTTTCAATGTTTTGGACATAGGTGACATAAGCGCTGAAATTGTTGACAAGCGTCATCACGGTATTGATCAGCTCCGGCAGCACCATGCTGATGAGCACGACGATCACGAAGAGCATCAGCGCCAGGGCCCCTGCGATGCCCAGCCCCAGGCTGATATGTTTGCGGCGCTTTTCCGTCTTAATAAAAGAGGGCAGGCGCGGGCGCAGGAAATCGCGGATAAACTGAACGATGGGCCACAGCAGATAGGCGATTACGATCCCCCATACGATCGGCGACAGAATATGAAAAATCGTGCCGATCAAAGCCTTCAGCTCCTGAAACCGCAGGACGCAGAAGAAAAAGAGAATACAGCAGACAAAAACAAGGAAAATCGTAATGCCCCAGCGAAGAGAGGGGCGGTGCCGGTCTTTAATCATATGGTAGGTCCTCCTGACAAAAAGCGGTTCCTGTAAAAAATAGGAATATCCTAATCATAGCACAGAGCAGACAAAAAGAGAAGGAAAGATTTTGTTAAGCCCGGTGGCCGTAGCGCTCCTCGCAGTAGAGGCAGCGGTAGGTCTGGCCGGCCTCGTCGGACAAAAAGAAAATGTGCGGCAGCTCCTGCTCGATCGAGGTGATGCAGCGGGGGTTTTTGCAGTAGAGGACGTTGGTGATCCGCTTTGGCAGGCTGAGCGTTTTTTTCTCGACGATTTTATTGTCGCGGATGATGTTGACCGTGATGTTGTGGTCGATGAAGCCCAGCACGTCTAAGTCGATTTCGTCGAGGCTGCCCTCGATTTTGATGATGTCCTTGCGTCCCATCTTGTTGCTGCGGGCGTTTTTGATGATGGCAACCTGGCTGTCTACCTTATCCAGGCCCAGATGCCGGTAGATCTCCATGGACTTGCCGGCTTTGATATGGTCTAACACAATGCCTTCTTTGAGGCCGCTGATATTTAACATATAGGTTCTCCTTTATAATTAGGATGCCAGGGTCGAAGGGTATTTTGACACTGGGATCACGATGTGAAACG
>CANSWW010000291.1 GCA_947650845.1 uncultured Lachnospiraceae bacterium | reverse complement strand
GAGCTACGATCAAAGAAGCTATTGAGAACGCCGAAATTGTAATAACAGAATGGATCGAGGTTACTAAAGAGAGAGGGCTTGAGGTTCCCGAGCCGAAAGGACGGCTAATGTATGCTTGATTGTCGGCGGCAACGTGATCTCTTCCACACCATCCTGGAGGAATAAACATGTTCCGATTTTTTAAGCTACCTGCCAAACAATGTCTAAGCCCTTCCTCCGCCCGCTAAATCCGGAGGAAGGGCTTACTAACAGGAGGCCGCCTATGACTATCGCACGCCAAAACCAATACGCCCTCTACCTGCGCAAATCCCGCAAGGATGCCGAAATGGAAGCTCTCGGAGCCGGCGAGACGCTGACCCGTCACCGCAAGACCTTGCTCGAGCTGGCCGATCGCATGAAATGCCCGATTACCGCCATCTATTCCGAGGTCGTCTCCGGAGAGTCCATCGCGGCCCGCCCGCAGATGCAGCGCTTACTCGCCGACGTCGAAGCACGCAAGTTCGCCGGCGTTTTTGTGATGGAGGTGGAGCGTCTGGCCCGCGGCGATACCCGCGATCAGGGCGAAGTAGCCGAAATATTCCGCTATTCCGGCACAAAGATTATTACGCCGGTAAAAACCTATGATCCGGAAAATGAATCCGACGAAGAATATCTGGAATTTGGCCTTTTTATGTCCCGGCGCGAATACAAGACCATTACGCGCCGTCTGCAGAACGGCCGCATCGCCTCCGTAAGCGACGGCTTTTATATCGGCGGCGCGGCCCCCTACGGATACGAACGCGTCAAACTGCCGGGCAAAGGCTATACCCTTGCCATCGTCGAAAGCGCCGCCGAGACAATTCGCCTGATTTATCAGCTGTACACAGTTGGACAGATTCAGGAGGACGGCTCCTGTCAGCGCCTCGGCACCTACGCGATCGCCCGGCGCCTGGATGAGCTGCACGTACCTACGCCCTCCGGCGCTCCCGCATGGTCCCAGGCCACCGTACAGGATATTCTCAAAAATCCCACTTATACCGGCATGGTCCGCTGGGGCCATCGTAAAGTCTGCAAGGAAAAGAACGCCGACGGCACTTACTCTAAACGCCGGCACGATACCACCGATTGTTATCTGGTCCCCGGCCGGCATCCGGCTATCATCACGCAGGAGGTTTTTGACCAGGCTGCCGAAATTCGCGAGCGCAATCGCCGCACTCCGACCAAACTGGTTCCCAGGGAGCACGGCACGCCGGTTTTGCAAAATCCCCTGGCCGGCCTGTGCTACTGCGCTAAATGCCAGTCCCTAATGAGCCGCCTCGGGCCAAACAGCCGCAATCCCTACGACTCCCTCCATTGTACAAACCGCTATTGCAATAACGTATCCGCCCCGATCTATCTGGTCGAGGAAAAACTGCTGGCTTTTATGCGGGAATGGCTGGAACAGTATCAGCTCGAGCATAAAAATTTCGAGCCGGCCGATCCGGGCCGCCATGTGCTGAAAGCATCCATAGACTCCGTTACCCAAGAGCTGGAAACCGCAAAGAAGCAGCTGTCGGCCACTTATGATCTATTGGAGCAGGGCGTTTATACCGTGGAAATCTTTACGCAGAGAAATGCGGCCATATCCGCAACAATTGCGGATTTGGAAATGCAGCTGGCAGATTTGGAACAGCAATGGGAGAACGCGAACAAAATAATAAAACTGCGGCAATCCTTTATCCCCAAGGTAGAGAATGTGCTGGCCGCCTATGGACAGATGGAGTCAGCCGTCGGAAAGAATAATTTACTGCGCGCCGTAATCGAGCGGATCGAGTATTTAAAAACCGAGCCAAACCGGCGCGGGCAGCGCAACAACGCCAATTTTGAGATTAAAGTATGGCCGAGACTGCCAAAATAATTGCATATATCTTACATGGATATACGTATACCCCCACTCATACGCCATCACCAGCACGCTGTTGGCCGCCGCCCCCAAAGCCCCGTAATCCACTCCCTCATAAAATTCCCCCGGCTGATCGTCCGAGGTCTTTGGCACCAGCGCCACCGAAACCGGATATCCCTCTGCGTTCATCCTCTGCGTCAAACGTCCGATAAAATCCACATACAGGTCCCGATCGGCCGGCGGCACAAACTCAAAATCCACATCCAGCGCCTCATAGCCCTCTTTTTCCATCTCCGCCAGCAAATTTTCCATCAGCGTTTCCTGCACGGCAGGATCCCGCAGCATTCCTGAGATTAGATTGCTGTTGAAGGTTCCGGCTTCCGTCAAGGGCGTCAGCACCAATACCGGCCGCACGCCGAAATACCCGGCCATGGACAGCCAGCTCTCCTGCTCCTGCGGCAGCACCAGACTGCCCTGCGCCGTAAAGCCGTAAGAAAACAAATACATCGATGTCAAATACGGCATGGACTGTCCAATAATATAAAACTCCCCGTACGTATACAGATAGCCGCCCAAATCCCGCGGCGCCTCATACCCAGGACCTACGCCTTCCCGTTCGTAGCGGATCACCAGGCTTTCTCCGGCATACAAATCCCCATCCTCCAGCAAAAACGGGTTGTTGCGCACCAGGTCCAGGACCGTTAAACCGTATTCGGCCGCAATTTGCTCCAGGGTTTCTCCCGGCGTTACCACATGCACCTCCTGCGGGACCAGCACCAAAAGGGCCTGGCCCACCGCCAGCGCCGAAGATTCCCCCAGCTGATTGTCATAACGCAGGCGGGAGGGGGATACCCCATAGGCTGCCGCAACAGAAACGGCGGTATCCCCGGCTCTTACTATATGAATCATCCTTTTTTCTCCGCGCGTTTTTATCATTTTATGCGAAGAAGCCGGCAATGTGCCGTTTTCGTGCCACGCATTGACAAAGCGGCCGTCTCTGCCTATAATAGTCCTTAGATACCTGTCTAAATATCTGTTTTGCCCGCAAGGCGCCCATACGAAACCGCATGCGCGATCCGCAAATGACGAAAGGGGGTGAAATGCTCCATGGGGTTCCAGGAAAGCTTTAAGGCTCTGTCCGATCCCACCCGGCGGGAAATCCTGCAGCTGCTAAAGAGCGGCCGCCTGACAGCCGGTGAAATCGTGGAGCATTTTAATATGACCGGCGCTACGGTCTCCCACCATTTGTCGATTCTCAAGACGGCCGGTCTCGTAGACGACGAAAAAGTCGGAAAGTACATCTATTATGAGCTGAATCTGTCGGTCGTAGAGGAAATTATGTCCTGGTTTGCCGGCTTTAAGAAGGAGCATGCCGATGAAAAT
>CANSWW010000290.1 GCA_947650845.1 uncultured Lachnospiraceae bacterium | reverse complement strand
TTCCCGCTACCGACTGGAACGAACAGACCAAAGCGGAGGAATGGCGGGCGGCATTGGCTCCACTTTAAATTTATCTTTTTTCACTAATGAGACAATGTCTACATAAGGAGAATCTTCAAAACCTACGTCGCCCACTAACGCCGAGGTAATCTTTTCTATTTCCAGCATTCTTTCTTTTCTGATATTGTCCATAAGCTTGTCCCTTTTGTACACATACGAACGAAATTGAATAATATTGTCCACGGCAAGCACCTCCCACACCATGATACAATATTATAAAAAAGTGTAAAGCAAATCCTTTCGACGTAAATCTACATGCGCCGCTAACGCGGCGCACCACCATGGCATAAAAGCCGGTCACTCCGCGCCTTTCATGCTCCTGTGCCCCTGAGGCATATATTTTACCAAAACTCTTACCTCGTTTTTTCGAGTTTAGTGTATCATAAACGACATAATTTGTCCAGTCATTTTCATGCCAATACCGCGCCAATGCCGTGCCAATAAAACGCCAATATCGTATCAATAAAACACCAATAATTTATAATCCCTTGAAATTCCATACCATGCTTCCGCAGGACGGTCACTTGCATCCCTTCCCGACCGCCTATCCATACAAAAGCCAAGGGCCCTGCCGGAACCGTCCCGGCAAGGCCCTTGTATCCCCATCACTACTGTCTGGTCTTATAATGCTTCTTATTATTCAGATACGCCTGCGCCGCCGCCAGTCTTGCAATCGGCACTCTAAACGGTGAGCAGGACACATAATCCAATCCGTTCAGATGGCAGAACTCCACCGAAGCCGGATCGCCGCCGTGCTCCCCGCAGATCCCCAGCTTCAGGTCGGGGCGAATCCGGCGTCCCTTCTCCACCGCCATGCGGATCAGCTGGCCCACGCCGTTCTGATCCAGCTTCGCAAACGGATCCGACTCATAAATCTTCGCCTTATAATACGCATCCAAGAACTTGCCCGCATCGTCGCGCGAGAAGCCAAAGGTCATCTGCGTCAAATCATTGGTGCCAAAGGAGAAGAACTGAGCCTCCTCCGCAATCTCATCCGCCAAAAGCGCCGCGCGCGGAATCTCGATCATCGTCCCGATCTTATACTCGATATCGGAACCCATCTCCTTCTTCACCTTCTCCGCAGTCTCCACAACCACATCCTTGACGTATTTCAGCTCCTTATGATCGCCCACCAGTGGAATCATGATCTCCGGAACAATATCATAGCCCTTTTCATTCTTCACCTCGATCGCCGCCTCGATCACCGCACGCGTCTGCATACGGGCGATCTCCGGATAAGTCACCGCCAGACGGCAGCCCCTGTGGCCCATCATCGGGTTAAACTCATGCAGCTCCTCGCAAGTCGCCTTCACCTGCTCGACGCTCAGGCCCATATCCTCCGCCAAAGCGGCGATATCCGCCTCATTGCTCGGCAAAAACTCATGCAGCGGCGGATCCAGGTAACGAACCGTCATCGGACGGCCCTCCAGCGCCTCGTACATCGCCTTGAAGTCGGCCTTTTGGAACGGAAGCAGCTCCATCAGCGCCGCCTCGCGCGCCTCCTGCGTATCGGACAGGATCATCTTGCGGATCTTCGGAATCCTCTCCGGCTCAAAGAACATATGCTCGGTACGGCACAGGCCGATGCCCTCGGCGCCCAGCTTCACGGCATTCTTCGTATCGGCCGGATTGTCCGCGTTCGTGCGCACCGACAGGCTGCGGAAATCATCTGCCCAGCTCATAATCCGCCCAAAGTTGCCGCTCACGGACGCCTCCACCGTCTTAATATCGCCCAGGTAAATCTTGCCGGTGCTGCCGTCCAGGGAAATGTAATCCCCCTCATGGACCGTCTCGCCGCCCAGCTCGAACACCTTCCCCTCCTCGTCAATCTTAATCTCGCCGCAGCCCGATACGCAGGCCGTGCCCATGCCGCGGGCCACAACCGCCGCGTGGCTCGTCATGCCGCCGCGGGCCGTCAAAATACCCTCCGACGCATGCATGCCCTCGATATCCTCCGGAGACGTCTCCAGACGCACCAGGATCACGCGACTGCCCTTGTTATGCGCCTTCTTCGCATCCTCGGCCGAGAAATA
This sequence comes from uncultured Lachnospiraceae bacterium, assembly GCA_947650845.1. GTDB lineage: Bacteria > Bacillota > Clostridia > Lachnospirales > Lachnospiraceae > RGIG7193. The sequence goes on along the minus strand of CANSWW010000290.1, from coordinate 1,160 downwards.
GACCTTGCCGGCCGCCGCGCCGGGAGATGCAGGCAGCGCCGTACCAATCACCTTGCCGGCCGCCAGCGCGTCCTTGTCAAAGGTCGGATGCAGCAGCTGGTCCAGGCTCTTGGCCTCGATGCGGCATACCGCCTCGCCGGGCGTAATCATATGCTCGTCCACCAGGTCGCAGGCAATCTGAATGGCCGCCGCCGCCGTACGCTTGCCGCTGCGGGTCTGTAAGAAATACAGCTTGCCCTCCTGGATCGTAAACTCCATATCCTGCATATCGCGGTAATGGTCCTCCAGCTTCATAGCCAGATCCATAAATTCCTTATAGCACTCCGGCAGATCCTCCGCCAGCTTCGTGATCGGCTGCGGCGTGCGCACGCCGGCCACTACGTCCTCGCCCTGCGCATTGATCAGATACTCGCCGTAAATCCCCTTCTCGCCGGTCGCGGGGTTACGCGTAAAGGCCACGCCGGTGCCCGACGTATCGCCCATATTACCAAACACCATGGCCTGGACATTGACCGCCGTGCCCCAGTCGCCCGGGATATCGTTCATGCGGCGGTATACGATCGCGCGGGGGTTGTCCCAGGAACGGAACACGGCCTTCACCGCCTCCATCAGCTGCACCCTCGGCTCCTGCGGGAATTCCTCGCCCTTCATCGCCTCCTTGTACACGGCCTTGAAGCGGGAGATCAGCTCCTTCATATCCTCGGCGGTCAGCTCCGTATCAAACTTCACGCCCTTGGCGTCCTTCACCTCGTCAATAATCTTCTCAAAGAACGACTTCGGCACTTCCATAACCACGTCGGAAAACATCTGGATGAATCTCCGGTAGGAATCGTAAGCAAACCGGGGATTGCCGGTTTTCTTCGCAAAGCCCTCTACCGCCACGTCATTCAAACCCAGGTTGAGGATCGTATCCATCATGCCGGGCATCGAAGCCCGCGCGCCCGAACGTACCGATACCAGCAGCGGGTCGTCGTTATCGCCGAATTTCTTCCCCTGGATCCCCTCCAGGACCTTCAACGCGTCAAAAATCTGCTTCTGCACCTCGTCCGAAATCTGCTCGCCCTTCTTATAATAATCCGTGCAGGCCTCGGTTGTCACCGTAAAGCCCTGCGGGATCGGCATGCCCAGATTCGTCATCTCGGCCAGATTCGCGCCTTTAC
>CANSWW010000289.1 GCA_947650845.1 uncultured Lachnospiraceae bacterium | reverse complement strand
CAGCTGCGCCCGCCCCGGAAGGCGGAAACAATACGGCCGCCGCCGCCGACGGCGACTGGCTGGGAGCCGAGCCGGAGATCGGCGAGATTGCCGAGACGGCAGATTACGACGTAGTAATCATCGGCGCCGGCCTTTCCGGTATCTGTGCGGCCCGCGCGGCGGCGGAAGAAGGCGCAAAGGTAGCGGTGGTGGAGAAATCCGAATCCTTTAACTGCCGCTCCGGCGAATACGCCCTTTTAAACGGCACGCTGAACAAGCGCTGGGGCCGTGAAAATATCGTCGATACCGACGTCGTGGTAGACCGCCTGATGCGCGAATGCACCTACCGCAACAAGCGGCCGATCATCAAGCGCTGGGCCGAGCACGCCCATGAAGTCATGGACTGGTTCCTGGCCGCCTACCCCGACCTCACGATCTGCGACTCGACCCGCCAGGAAGTGACGCAGGAGCAGTTTGACAAGGGCATCCTCGTACCGCTCTCCTGGCCGCAGCCGGAGAACTACGACTATAAGGAAGAAGAATTCCCGACCTTCCCCTCGTCCATGGAATTCCGCTCCAGCCGCCGCGACCAGCAGGGCTTCATCGTGGAAGCACAGTTAAACGACGCGATCGCCAACGGCACGCAGATGTACTACGGCTGCTTCGGCATAAAGCTCCTAAAAGACGGCGACGGCCGCGTGACCGGCGTAATCATCCGCGACGCGGCCAACGGCAACGTATACAAACAGCTGAACGCCTCCAAAGGCGTCATCCTGGCAACCGGCGACAACGGCTCCGACGACCGGATCATGCGCCACTTCTGCCCGGAAATCCTCGACAAAAACATCATGCGCATGGGCCCGATGATGGGCGTCGACATCGAAGGCAACCCGATCAGCACCGGCGACGGCCTGCGCATGGGCGCCTGGGCCGGAGCCAAGGTACAAGACTTCCACGCGCCGATGACCCACCACATGGGCGGCGGCATGGGCGTAACGCCGTTTTTACAGATCAACCTGCACGGCGAACGCTTCATGAACGAATCCATCCCCGGCCAGCAGCTGGAAAACCAGATCGAGCTCCAGCCGCAGCACACCTCGTTCCAGATTTACGACTCCAAATGGCCGGAGCAGATTCCCTACATGCCGGCCAACCACGGCGGCCTGTGCTACATCATCCCCGAGGACGAGGACACCGCAAACCCGAATTACAACGACCGCCAGTACACAAAAGCCTCCGAAAAAGCCGAAGCCTACACGGCGACCGGCGAGACGATCGACGAGCTGCTCGCCAACCTGGGCTTTGAAGGAACCGCCTTAGAGACAGCCAAAGCCAGCATCGAGCGCTACAACGAGCTCGCAAAGGCCGGCAAGGACGAAGACTTCGGCAAAGCCGCCAAGCGCATGTTCGCCATCGAAAACGGCCCCTTCTACGCCACGAAATGGGGCACGACCGCCATGCTCGTATGCGTGGGCGGCTTAGAGAGCGACGAAAACTGCCACACCTTCACCGCCGGCGACGATACGGCCAGCCCGACGCGCGAGCGCATCCCCGGCCTGTATGTCTGCGGCAACGTCCAGGGCAGCCGCTACGCAGTCGAGTATCCGATTTGCTTCCGCGGCATCAGCCACTCCCTGTGCGTATACTACGGGTACATAGCCGGTAAGAACTGCGTAGCCGAAGCATAAGAAGAGCGCGGCAGGATAGACGGATTGCCCCGAAATGAAATCAGAAAAAAACAAAGCCCGACAAGCCGCTGTTTGCCGGGCTTTGCCTGTTTCGGCAAGCCTCTGCCCGTCCACACATCGCCATCCGAAAACCAGAAATCAGCAATACAAGCATTTTACAGGCTTGATTCCCCGCCGCATCCCCGTTATAATGATGAATATAAAAACCCAATACGGCGAAAATATTCAATACAAGGAGTGCGCCCCATGGAAATAAAACGAGATTCCTACCTGCAACAGCTGATTTCCTACCGCTTCGACGGCCTGGTAAAAGTCATTACCGGCATCCGCCGCTGCGGCAAATCCTATCTGTTAAAAAATATATACCGGAATTACCTGCTCCAGGACGGGGTAAAAGACGAACAAATCATCACCATAGAACTCGACCTGGCCAAAGACATCCGATACCGCAACCCGCTCCTGCTCTCCTCCTATGTAAGGAGCCTGGTCGAAAACCAGCCGCGCGAATACTATCTCTTTATCGACGAAATCCAGATGTCCGACCGCGTAGCAAACCCATATAACGCAGACGGCGAAAGATCACCTTCTACGACGCCCTGAACGATTTAAAAAGCCTTCCCAACCTGGACGTATACGTAACCGGCAGCAACTCCAAAATGCTCTCCTCCGACGTCTTGACGCAATTCCGCGGCCGCAGCGACGAAATCCGCGTTCATCCGCTGAGCTTCGGCGAATACTACTCCGCGGCCGGCGGCGACAAAAACGAAGCCTTTGACGACTATGCGCTATATGGGGGCATGCCGCTGATCCTGTCGCGCCCGAACGACGCCGCCAAAATGAACTACCTGAAAGCCCTTTTCTCCGAAGTGTACCTAAAAGACATCGTAGAGCGCAGGCAAATCAAACGCCGGGATGTACTAGAGCGGGTATTAGACCTTCTGTGCTCGTCCGTCGGCTCCCTCACAAACCCCTCAAAGCTTGCCGCCACACTAAAGTCCAAGCAAACTACAGGCATCTCATCCAATACGATCCGCGCCTATATCGGGCACTTGCAGGACGCCTTCCTGTTTTCGGAAAGCAAACGGTACGATATAAAGGGCAAGGCATATTTCGATTCTTCGAATAAATATTACTGTGAGGACATCGGCCTGCGCAACGCCCGGCTGGGATTCCGGCAGCAGGAAATAACCCATATTATGGAAAATATCATTTACAACGAACTGATCCGGCGGCAGTTTTCCGTAGATGTCGGCATCGTATATGCCAGAGCCACAAATCAAAACGGAAATTCCGTGCGCGTGCCCAGGGAGATTGACTTTGTCGTGACCACTGGCAGCAAACGGACATACATCCAGTCTGCTTATGCCATGCCAAGCGAAGAAAAACGGGAGGCAGAGCTGCGCCCCTTTGCGTTGGTAAGAGATTCGTTTCCCAAGATGGTAATCCGGAACGATGTGGGGAAGCGGTGGTATGACGAGAAGGGGGTTTTGCATATCCATTTGCTGGATTTTTTGTTGGATGAGGCATTGATTTAGAAGCGGGGGTTTGCTTATGCCGATAGCTTTTGCATTCAAGATACCGTTTGCCGTTCCCCTGGCCT
>CANSWW010000288.1 GCA_947650845.1 uncultured Lachnospiraceae bacterium | reverse complement strand
TGTTTAAATATCTGCAGGAATTTACCGGGGACGTGATTGGCCTGCGGATTTCCGTGGATATACGGCGAAAGCTCTTTGCTCATATCGAGAGCATGTCCATGGGTTTTTTTGAGAAAAACAACACCGGCGAGCTGATGGCCCGCGTCAAGGAGGATGTGGAGCGGATCTGGGAGGCAGTGGGCTTCATGGGCTTGCTGTGCGTGGAAGCGCTTGTACATACGATTATCGTAATCCTCTGCATGGTCCGGATCAGCCCGCTTTTGACGCTAATCCCGCTCTGCATCATGCCCATTGTGGGAACCATCGCGGTGCGGCTGGAGAAAAATCTGGATCAGGTATACGACGAGATCAGCGAGGAAAATGCCCGTCTGAATACGGTGGCGCAGGAGAATTTAACCGGCGTGCGCACGGTAAAGGCCTTTTCGCGGGAACGGTATGAGATCGAAAAATTCAGGAAGCGCAACGGACATTATTATAACCTGAATATGTCGCTGGCGAAAACCATGGCCAAGTACAATCCCAATATTTCGTTTTTGACGAAAACGCTTTTGATCCTGTCGGTGACTGTCGGCGGCCTGTTTGTGGTGAGGGAGCAGATCAGCCTGGGCCAGCTGGGCGCGTTTATCGAGTACGCCAACAACATTGTGTGGCCGATGGAGATTTTGGGCTGGGTAACCAATTCGATGGCGGCGGCGGTGGCTTCCAATAAGAAGATCAACCGGATTCTTTCGGAAGAGCCGCGGATCGTATCGCCTCTGGAGCCGGAACGATTGGAGACGGTGCAGGGCGAGCTGGAATTCCGCCATGTGAGCCTGGCGTTTGATACGCAAATGGTACTGGAGGATGTAAGCTTTACGGTGCCGGCAGGGAAAACGCTGGGTATTATGGGCATGACCGGCTCAGGTAAGACGTCGATGGTCCATCTGATCGAACGCTTCTATGATGCCACCGAAGGCGCCGTGCTTTTAGACGGTGTGGATGTGCGGCGGCTGGATTTGAAGCAGCTGCGCTGCGCGACGGCGGTCGTCATGCAGGACGTCTTTCTGTTTTCGGATACGGTCGGTGAGAATATCCGGATCGGCAGCCGCGACTGGATGAAACCGTCCGATATGGAGCAGGCGGCCCGCGCGGCCGACGCGCATGGCTTTGTATCGCAGCTGCCGCAGGGGTACGACACCGTAATCGGGGAAAAGGGCGTCGGTCTGTCCGGCGGACAAAAGCAGCGGATCAGCATTGCCAGGGCGCTGGCGCGCAAAGCGCCGATTCTGATTCTGGACGATTCGACCTCGGCGCTTGACATGGAGACGGAGCACGAGATTCAAAAGCAGCTGGAAGAATTACAGGGAATGACGAAGCTGATTATTGCTCACCGGATTTCGGCGGTGCGCCATGCGGATGAGATCCTTGTGCTGCAGGACGGACAGATTGCGGAGCGGGGCACGCACGAAAGCTTGCTGCGCCAAAAGGGGCTCTATTATGATACGTTTGTGGCTCAGTATGAAGAGCCGGAGGAGGGGAAGCAATGTCTGTAAATTCATATAAGCAGGATGAGCTGCAGCGGGAGGTGCCAAAGCGGGTGACGCTTGGACGGCTGTATAGCTATCTGTTTGCGTATAAAAAAGAAATTGTGATCGTGCTGCTGATTATGGCGGTGACCGTGAGCATTGTGCTTTTAAATCCGCTGATTATTGAGCGGGCCATAAACGTGCATGTGGCCAACCGCGATACGCGGGGGCTGTTGCGGCTGGCCGCGGCTGCCATGGTTTTAAACGGGATCTGGCTGCTCGGCGTAAAGGCGCGAATGCTGATTATGGCGCGCGTCTCCAATAAAATTGTGCTGAAGATCCGTGAGGAGCTGTACGTGCACATCCAGACGCTGGGACTACGCTTTTTTGACAGCCGGCCGACGGGCAAGATTTTGGCCCGTGTGATCGGCGATGTGAATTCCTTGAAGGATATGATGGCGGACAGCGTGACGACGCTGATTCCCGACGCGGTGATGGTCGTGTCCGTCCTTACGATTATGATTGTCAAAAGCCCGGGCCTGGCACTCTCGGCGCTGGCGACGCTGCCGATTTTGGGCCTGGGCATGTACATGGTAATGATCCGCGGCCATAAGCGCTGGCAGCTGGTGCGCCAGAAAAACTCCAATATCAACGCCTATGTCCACGAAAATTTTTCGGGGATCCGCGTGGTACAGAGCTTTTCGGCGGAAGAAGAGTCGGCGGCGGCCTTTGATGAGGTGCTGGCGGAGCACCGGCAGGCTTTTACGCGCGCGGTGCGGCTGTCGGATGCCTTTGGGCCGGTGATCGACGTGACCTGGGGGCTGGGCGGTTTTTTGTTGTATTTTATCGGGATCCGCGTTTTGGGCATGGGCAGCATGGATGTAGGTACGTTTCTGGCCTTTGCGACCTATTTAAGCATGTTTTGGAGCCCGATCCGCAATCTGGCGAGCCTCTATAATAAGATTGTCAACAATATTTCCAGCGCGGAGCGGATTTTCGATATTCTGGACACGGAGCCGGAGCTGAGCGATCGCGAGGACGCGTATGAGCTGCCGCCGATTGAGGGGCGGGTAGAGTTTGACCATGTGACCTTCGCGTATCCTGACGAGCCGGAACGGGATGTGATTCAGGATATTACCTTTGACATACAGCCGGGCGAAACGATCGCTCTGGTGGGGCCGACGGGGGCCGGCAAGACGACGATCATCAATCTGATCAGCCGTTTTTACGATGCCAAGGCGGGAGAAATCCGCGTGGACGGCCATCCGGTGGACGCGGTGACGCTGCACAGCCTGCGCAGTCAGATGGGAATTATGACGCAGGAAAACTTTTTATTCTCCGGGACAATCCGCGATAACATTTGCTATGGAAAGCTGGACGCATCCGAAGAGGAGATCGTCTGGGCAGCGAAAGCCGTGGGCGCGCATGATTTTATTATGAAGCTGGAAAAAGGCTACGATACCGAGCTGCAGGGCGGCGGAGGTCTGTCCGTGGGGCAGCGACAGCTTTTGGCGTTTGCGCGGACGCTGGTTAGCAAACCGCGTATCCTGATTTTGGACGAGGCGACCTCCAGCATCGACACGCACACGGAGCGGATGGTGCAGCGGGGGATCGCGGCGCTTCTTGCAGGCCGCACATCCTTTGTCATTGCCCACCGGCTGTCTACCATCAAGAAGGCGGATCGGATTTTTGTCGTGGATCATAAGTCCGTTCTCGAGGAGGGGACGCATGAGGAACTGCTGGCGAAAAAGGGGCAGTACTACAACTTGTACC
>CANSWW010000287.1 GCA_947650845.1 uncultured Lachnospiraceae bacterium | reverse complement strand
GCACGAAAGAACGGAGGGAGCAGGAGGTGCTCCGGCTCTCGGAAGCCTTTGAAGGGAAAACGACAGGAAAAGCGGCCGGGGAAGAAACGCTTCAGGTCGTAGTGAAGGTATGGAACATCAATTACGGGCATAATAAGGAACTGATGAAGAACTGCCGGCGGCTCCACGATTACGCGTATCTGGTGGAACGGATCCGGATCAACCGAAAACAGGGGGAAACGCTCCCAGACGCGGTCGACCACGCAGTAGCGGACTGTATTGAAAACAATATCTTAAAAGACTTTCTTCTAAAACACCGAGGGGAGGTGCGAAACGTGTTATTAACGGAATATGATGAAGAACTCCATATCAGGAGCGAGAAGCAGCTGAGCTATGAGGAAGGCATGGAGCGGGGCATCGAACAAGGCATCGTCGCCCTGATCTTGGATAATGAAGAAGAAGGGATCCCGCCGGAGCGAATCATCGAAAAGCTGCAAAAGAGATTCTCCTTAACAAAAGAACAAGCCGCAAAGCGCCTGAAAAAATATTCGGCAGCGAAATCCGTCCCGTAACGGCAGACCTTTCAAAAACCGCCGGAGCCCAGGAACGCCCTAACAAACAAAAAGCCCAATAAACCCCGGAAAAGAAACCGCCAAAGAAACAGGCAAATTCCAGGACTCCCCTAAAGCATACCCGATCGGACGAAGCCCGCCTCCCCCAGAGAAAGCCTGAATTACGGCGTACCCGACTCGGTATAGAAAAAAGGAACCCCGCACAGAACACATTTTTGAAACCAAAATCGTACATTTCCTTTGAAAAGCAGTTGACAAAAACGATGATATCGTTTATCATGGGTCTAATCATCGTTTATCCTTTTAGAGCGATAAAGGATTGACCGGGACGAAGCAGTCCAAGGGTTCCGTCTCAGCAATGAGGACGGAGCCCTTTTGTATATCTGTTCACAAAGCCCCCCGTCAACCCGCCCAAAACCAAGAAACCACCGCAAAAACAACCCGCCGTAACCCGGGCCCCCATAAAAGATCAAAGCCCCGCAAGGAAAGGAGAACAGCCATATGGTCAACGGAGCACAAGCCCTCGTCGAGAGCTTATTACGAGAAGGAGTCACCCACATGTTCGGCTACGCCGGCGCAACGATCTGCAAAGCAATCGACGCAGTAGCGGCATCAGGGATCGACTACACCCTCGTACGCACAGAACAAAACGCCGGCCACATGGCCTCAGGCTACGCCCGCACAAGCGGCAAAGTAGGCGTCTGCATGGTAACCTCCGGCCCCGGAGCCACAAACCTAATCACAGGCATCGCCACGGCCTACATGGACTCCATCCCCATCGTAGCCATCACCGGACAGGTAGAAAGCCACCTGCTGGGCCGCGACATTTTCCAAGAAGTCGATATAACCGGCGCCGTCGCCCCCTTCATCAAGCACAGCTACCTCGTAAAAGACGCCAAAGAAATCCCCCGCATCGTCAAAGAAGCGTTCCACATCGCCTCAACCGGACGACAAGGGCCAGTGCTTCTAGACATCCCCAGCGACGTCCAAAAACAAGAATTCGACGCCATCTACCCCGAAAGCGTAGACATCCGCGGCTACAAGCCCAGCTACAAAGGAAACGTCGTGCAAATCCGCCGCGTAGCCGAAGCCATCGCCCAGGCAAAACAGCCGGTCATCTGCGCCGGCGGCGGAATCTTCAGCGCCGGCGCCCAAAAAGAACTGCGCACACTGGCAGAAACAGCCAAAATCCCCGTCGTAACAACCATGATGGGACTCGGCATCCTGCCCACAAAACACCCGCTCAACATGGGCATGATCGGCTCCTTCGGCAACACCTGCGCCAACAAAGCGCTCGCCAAAAGCGACCTTCTGATCCTGGCGGGAGCCCGCGTCGCCAACCGCGCGATCCTCTCCCCCTCGGAAATCGGCCGCCGCATGAAAACCATACATATGGACGTAGACCCCGCCGAAATCGGCAAAAACGTCTCCACAAACGTCCCCGTAGTCGGCGACATCCAATGCATCCTAAGCCAGCTCCTCGAGCTGTCCCCGCACGTAGAAGCCGGCGAATGGATCGAATTCCTGCACGAATGGCGCAGCCGCGAGCTCACCGAAGAACTCCCCAGCCTAAAAGCCGGCGTCCACCCAGGCAAAGTCATGCGCAGCCTCGGGCAACGCCTCCGCGAAGACGCCACCGTATGCGTAGACGTAGGGCAAAACCAAATCTGGGCATGTAAATACCTGCCCCTCTCAAAAGGACGCCTGCTCACCACCGGCGGCCTCGGCACAATGGGCTACTCCCTCCCGGCCGCGCTCGGCGTCAAAGCAGCAGCCCCCGACCGCCAAACCATCGTCGTCTGCGGCGACGGCAGCTTCCAGATGTCCTTCAACGAACTGGCAACCCTCAACAGCCAAGGCAGCGACATAAAAATCGTCATGATAGAAAACCAAGTGCTCGGCCTGGTCAACGAAATCCAAAAAACAACCTACAACGGCCCCTTCGGCGTAAGCCTAACAGGCGCCCCCGATTTCGAAACCCTCGCCGACGCCTACCAAATCGCCCACGCCCGCATACGGCAAGACAGCGAAATCGACGCCGCCATAGAAGCCATGCTGGCTCACGACGGCCCCTACCTCCTGTGCTGCAACGTAGACCCCGACACCACCACCAGAGATTAAAGGAGAGAGCATATGAAAAAAACGATCTCCGTCCTGGTCGAAAACCAGGCCGGCGTGCTGAATAAAATCACCGGGCTGTTCTCCCGCCGCGCCTTTAATATCGAAAGCCTGGCAGTAGGCGTCACCGACGACAAAAACATCTCCCGCATCACGATCATCGTAGACAGCGGCAACAACGTCGTAGAACAAGTAGAAAAACAGCTCAACAAACTGGTAGACGTCATCAAAGTCCGCACAATCGAAGAACACCACATGATCGGCCGCGAACTGATCCTCATAAAAGTATCCGCCACCACCCGCACACGCCAAGACATCCTCAACGTATGCCAGATCATGGGCGGCAAAATCGACGACATCTCGCCGACCTCCATGACGCTCGAGCTATCGGACACCACCGAAAAAGTAAACCTGTTCGAAGAACTCCTGCGCCCCTTCTCCATCCTCGAAGTAGCGCGCACCGGCCTGGTCGCACTGCAAAAAGGAACCGGCGGAATCTAAATAAACCTACATGCGCCTGGCGGCGCACCACCAAGGCCCTAAAAGCCGATTGCGACGCGAAGCTAGTCCTTTTGGGCTCATACCGGCTTGCCCGTCCGATGTCTGTATG
>CANSWW010000286.1 GCA_947650845.1 uncultured Lachnospiraceae bacterium | reverse complement strand
ACGGGCATGATCTATCTGGATCAGAACAACGCGCAGGAGTGGATCGATATCGTAAGCAAGAAGTGATCGTCTCCGTAAAAGGCGATAAGAGCTTGACAAAGCGCTTGAAAACGCAGTAAGATTGCAGGAGGGTGGCAGGTTCACCCTCCTGTTGTATGAAGAAGGAGCATATGTCCGGCGCCGGCGCCGGCAAAAGGTAGGAGGAGCGGAAGAATGGTTATTCGTAAGGGAGATCATCCCGTAGAGAAGCGGGAGCATGCCAGGGGGGGAGACGGAACCGTCGTTTTGAATCACCTGGCGACCGAGGAGCAGATGTTTCATCACTGCCGCATGGTGGTGCGGACCGTGATTGAGCCGGGCAGTTCCATGGGGTACCATGCCCATGAAAACGAGATTGAGTTTTTCTATGTGTTGAGCGGCGCGCTGGAGGTCAACGATAACGGAAACACGGTAGTCGTGTATCCGGGGGATACGGTATTTTCCGCGGAAGGCGAGGGCCACAGCCTGCGGGCGTACGGCGATGAGCCGGCGCAGTACCTGGCGATCGTGGTGCGGAAATAAACTTATATGCAAAGGAAGGAAGAGATACGGTATGTTACGAGACCATGCCTACAAGTATTTTGTGGAGAAGGATTTTAACTGTGCCGAGAGCACGCTGCATATGATGAACGACGAATATGGGCTGGGGCTTGGCGAGGAGGATTTCCGGCTGGTGAGCGGCTTTGGCGGGGGCTTGGGCTGCGGTATGACCTGCGGCGTGCTGTGCGCCGACATGGCGGCCCTTGGACGGCTGGCGGTCAAGACGCGGGCCCATGTGACGCCGGGGTTCCGTGAGCTTTGCAAGGAGTATGCCGAGCTGTTTCAGGAGAAGCTGGGCCATGTAGATTGTTCGGTATTAAAGCCGCGGTACCGCAAGGATGACAAGGTGAAATGCCTGCCGCTATTGGAAGCGGCGGCCGACGTATTTGAGGAATTTGCGGCAGGCCATGGTCTGATCGAGGCACGGGAGGGATAAAAACATGAAAGTATTGATTGTAGGCGGTGTGGCCGGCGGTGCGTCGGCGGCCGCGAGGCTGCGCCGGATGGACGAGCACGCGGAGATTATCCTCTTTGAGCGGGGGCCGTACATCTCCTTTGCCAACTGCGGCCTGCCGTATTTTATCAGCCGGACCATCGGGACAAAAGAGGATCTGCTGGTGCAGACGCCGGAGAGCTTCTATGGCCGCTTCCGCGTGGAGGTCCGCACGGAGCAGGAGGTCGTCTCCATTGATCGGCAGCATAAATGTGTGCGGGTGCGCCGCGCTTCGGGAGAGATCTATGAGGAAAGCTATGACAAGCTGATTTTGTCCCCCGGGGCCGATGCCGTCCTGCCGGGGGCGATTAAAGGGATTGACAGCCAGGGGGTATTTGTCCTGCGCAGCGTGCCGGAGGTCGTCGCGATTGACCGCTTTATCGAGGAGCGGCAGGTAAAGCACGCGGTGATCGCGGGAGGCGGCTATATTGGCATTGAGCTGGCGGAGAATTTGCGGGAACGGGGACTGGCGGTCACGGTAGTGGAGCTGGCCAGCCATGTGATCGGCTCCATCGATGAGGAGATGGCGCATATCGCGGAGAAGGAGCTGGAAAAGCACGGCATCAAGCTGCTGCTAAACTGCGGCATTACAGCCATTGAAGAGAAGGGGGACGGGCTGCGCGTCACGACCACGGACGGGATCCTGGAAGCGGGATTGGCGGTCATCAGCGTAGGGGTCAAGCCGAACAGCGGCCTGGCGCGGGACGCGGGGCTGGAGCTGGGCTTTCGGGGATGTATTGCGGTCAATGACCGGATGCAGACCAGCGACCCGGATATCTACGCGGTAGGAGACGCGGTGGAGGTGACGGAATTTGTCACCGGGCAGAAGCGCCATATCGCCCTGGCCGGTCCGGCGAACCGCCAGGGGCGGATTGCGGCGAACCAGATTGCGGGCATGGATTCCCGTTATAAGGGGACGCAGGGCTCGTCGATTATCAAGATTTTTGATCTTGCCGTAGCGGCGACCGGGCTCACGGAGACCGCGGCGAAGGCGGCGGGGATCGATTGCGACAAGGTGTATTTGCACAGCGGCGCGCATGCCGGCTATTATCCGGGCGCCAAGCCGTTGACGCAAAAGATTGTCTTTGAGCGCTCTACGGGCCGGCTGCTGGGCGGGCAGTTCGTGGGAGCGGAGGGCGCCGATAAGCGGTGCGACGTGCTGGCCGTGGCGATCCGGGCCGGCTTGACGGCCATGGATCTGGCGGATTTGGAGCTGTGCTACGCCCCGCCGTTTAATTCGGCCAAGGATCCGCTGAATATGGCCGGTTTCGCCATTGAAAATATTGTCACCGGCAAGGTGAAAAATTTCCACTGGGAGCAGGTGCCAAAGCTTGATACGGAGGCAGTCACGCTGTTGGATGTGCGGACTGACAAGGAGCATGCCCAGGGAAGCGTGCCGGGCTTTGTCCATATTCCGCTGCATGAGCTGCGGGAGCGGATTGGGGAGCTGCCGAAGGAGAAACCGGTATATGTGCACTGCTTCAGCGGACTGCGCAGCTATGTGGCCTGCCGGATTTTGACCGGGCACGGATATGACTGCTACAATATTTCCGGGGGATATCGGATGTACGGAGAGATATTGCCGCCGGATTGGAACGAGAGCAGGGAAGGGAGTATGCTGCGGGCGGCGGAGGTGAAGTAAGCGGCAGGCCGGGCCAGGCGGCAAAGAAGGTAAGGCAGCCGATGCCGGCCAGGGATGCGAAGGAAGAGCGAAGCGGCTTAAAGCAGAAAATCAGATAAACGGAAAAAAATTAGTGCGGAGCGGGAGACTGCTCCGCATTTTCCATAGTGTGCGGGGCCGGGCCAAAGGGGCCGGAAAATTTAGATGGTTTTTATTACAGGATTCTTTTCATCTGGATAAAAATCTGTTAGAATGAAGAAAAATCCATCGGTTGACAGGCAAAAGAGGGAGGGATTGTACAAGTCTACGTGGAATTGGCGTATATGACAGGGATGGAACGGTTTAGTGATTGCTTTGGGTTCGTGGAAGCGGCAATTAAGCAAATTAAGGACGAAGGAGCATTCCTGCAAGGTGGAGGTGCTGTAGAGGGGATTCAGTATATCACCAAACTGCGGTGCAGGGGAAGAACTTATCATAAGGGCTTGCAAACAGCGAGCGATCAACGTATAATAACAAATAAGAAGGTGCATACTTCTGAAAAGTAACAAAGGGATGGTGGAAAGGAGAAAAGGAACAGTATGATTACATTACAGGGAAAAGGTG
>CANSWW010000285.1 GCA_947650845.1 uncultured Lachnospiraceae bacterium | reverse complement strand
AAATGTGGTTGACGGTTCTGCGATTCGGGAAGGGGATGTGGTGCTGGCAGTTGCAATAGGATAGAAAAAGGAGTACGCAGGATGACATACGCAGAACAGCTGCTGCACGGGAAAAAAGCCGTATTGTTTGATATGGATGGCACACTGGTCGATTCGATGTGGATCTGGCGGCGGATCGATATCGAGTTTTTGGGGCGGAGGGGACTAACGATGCCCGATACGCTGCAGACGGCAATCGAGGGAATGAGCTTTTCGGAGACGGCTCATTACTTTAAGGAAACGTTTCATCTGCCGGAGAGCGAGGAAGAGATCAAAGCGGTCTGGAATGAGATGGCCCGCGAAAAGTACCGTACCGAAGTCCTTTTAAAGCCGGGGGCCAAGGAGTTTTTGCAAATGCTGAAAGGCAGAGGCTTTTTGACCGCGATCTGCACCAGCAATTCCCGGGAGCTGATCGATATGGCGGTAAAGGCCCGGGGAATCGACGATGAGATTGACTATGTGGTCACGGCCTGCGAGGTCAATGCGGGAAAGCCGGCCCCGGACATCTATCTCCACGCGGCGAAAGAGCTGAGCGCAGAAGCGTCGGAGTGCGTAGTCTTTGAGGATATCCCGGCCGGGCTGCTGGCCGGCAAGAGGGCCGGGATGACGGTCTGCGCGGTCGAGGACGAATATTCGGCATATTGTATGGAAGAGAAACGACGGCTGGCGGATTTTGTGATCCGGGATTTCCGGGAGCTTCTTCCATAGCCCAAAGCCTGGAGAACACAGACAAACAGAAAGGTGCTTACGATGGATCAAGGTTTTTTACCGATTACGAGAGAAGAGATGGCGGCCCATGGCTGGGAACAGGCGGATTTTGTTTATGTGATCGGCGATGCCTATGTCGATCATCCGTCTTTTGGACATGCCATCATCAGCCGGGTGCTAAAAGCCCAAGGATTTCGGGTGGCGATCCTCTCCCAGCCGGACTGGCGAAGGGAAGAAAGCATTCAGGTATTTGGCCGCCCGCGGCTGGGATTTTTAGTCAGCGCCGGCAATATGGATTCGATGGTCAACCATTATACCGTTTCCAAAAAACGACGTAAGAGCGACGCGTATACGCCGGGCGGCCAGACGGGCAAGCGGCCGGATTACGCAACGATCGTTTATTGCCAGCTGATTCGCCGGGTTTATAAAAATATCCCGATTGTGATCGGCGGAATCGAGGCCAGCTTGCGCCGGCTGGCACATTATGATTACTGGTCCGACCGGCTGAAGCATTCGATCCTGATTGATTCAGGAGCGGATCTGATCAGCTACGGAATGGGAGAGCGCTCGGTCGCAGAGATTGCCGAGGCGCTGCAGGCAGGCATTCCCGTCCAGGAGATTACCTTTATTGCGGGGACGGTTTTTAAGTGTAAGAAGCTGCCGGAAGAGAAGGATATCCTGCGGCTGCCGGATTTTCAGGAATTGAAAGAGGACAAGCGGGCCTACGCCAGGAGCTTTTATATACAATACTGCAACACGGATGCCATCAGCGGCCGCCGGCTGGCGGAACGCTATGAGGATTTTTACGTCGTGCAGAACCCGCCGGCCCGTCCGCTTACGACGCCGGAGATGGACGCGGTCTATGCCCTGCCGTATATGGGAACCTATCATCCCGCCTATGAGGCCCGGGGCGGTGTTCCGGCGATTGCGGAGATCCGCTTCAGCCTGGTCAGCAACCGCGGCTGCTTCGGCGGCTGCAGCTTCTGTGCGCTGACCTTTCACCAGGGACGGACCGTCCAGGTGCGAAGCCATGAATCCTTGCTGGACGAAGCAAAGCGCATGACCGAGGAAAACGGATTTAAGGGTTATATCCATGACGTAGGCGGGCCGACGGCCAATTTCCGCGCTCCTTCCTGCCAAAAGCAGTTAACGCGCGGCGTCTGCCCGAACCGCCAATGTCTGTTCCCGAAGCCCTGCCCGAATCTGACCGTGGATCATACGGACTACCTGGCGCTGCTTCGCAAGCTGCGGGCCCTGCCCGGAGTGAAGAAGGTCTTTATCCGTTCCGGCCTGCGCTTCGACTATATGCTGGCGGATCAGGATGACTCGTTTTTGGAAGAATTGTGCCGTTATCATGTGAGCGGCCAGCTCAAGGTGGCGCCGGAGCATGTATCCGAGCCGGTCTTGCGGCGAATGGGCAAGCCGCCGCGTCCTGTCTTTGAGGAATTCTCCCGCCGCTATCGGGCCGTCAATGAACGGCTGGGGCAGAAACAGTATCTGGTTCCCTATCTGATGAGTTCGCATCCGGGCTGCGGGATGAAAGAGGCCGTGGAGCTGGCGGAATTTGTCCGTGATCTG
Organism: uncultured Lachnospiraceae bacterium; assembly: GCA_947650845.1. Classification (GTDB taxonomy): domain Bacteria; phylum Bacillota; class Clostridia; order Lachnospirales; family Lachnospiraceae; genus RGIG7193. The sequence continues at coordinate 978 of CANSWW010000285.1, read as the reverse complement.
GGATATATGCCGGAACAGGTGCAGGATTTCTACCCGACGCCCTCGACGATTTCCACCTGTATGTATTATACCGGATTAGACCCGCGGACGATGGAGCCGGTCTATGTGCCGAAAGATCCCCATGAAAAAGCCCTGCAGCGAGCCCTCATACAGTACCGCGACCCGAAAAACCGGGACCTGATCGAAGAGGCGCTTGTGCGGGCCGGCCGGCAGGATCTGATCGGGTACGGCCCGAAATGTTTGCTCCGGCCGCGCCACGGCCGGCAGGGGCCAAGCGGGCCGGCCGGCGGACCTGGAAAAGAGGCGCGCTGTCCAAAAGAAAAGGGCCATGGAGCAGGGGAACATACAGGGCCGCGTCCGCCCCGCAAGAAACGGACGATCCGCAATATCCACAAGAAAAAAAGCTGAGCGCCTTGATAAAGAAGGGAAGGAGGAATGAAATGGGAACATACCTAAATCCGGATAATGAAGTGTTCCGTAAGATAGTAAATTCGGAGATTTATGTCGATAAGACAGGAATGCTGCAGTATACCAACCGGGTTATGAATACCATGCAGGGATACATTTGCGTGAGCCGGCCGCGCCGCTTTGGCAAGTCCATGGCGGCCGCCATGCTGGCGGCATATTACAGCTGCGGCTGCGATTCCGAAGCGCTGTTTGCGCCCTTTGCGATTGCGGGAAGCAAAGATTTTAAAACGTATTTAAATAAATATGACACGATCTTTCTAAACATGCAGGAGTTCCTTAGCCAGAGCAAGGATATAGATGAGATGCTTTCGCTGCTCCAGAAAAGCGTTCTATGGGAGCTGTTGGAGGTGTATCCGAATTACCGCTATTTTGACACAACCAATCTGGTAAGGACAATGCAAGACATATATGCGGCCACCAAGCATCCTTTCGTGATTATCATCGACGAATGGGACTGTGTTTTCCGTGAATATAAAACGGAAAAAGCGGCGCAGGAACGTTATCTGGATT
>CANSWW010000284.1 GCA_947650845.1 uncultured Lachnospiraceae bacterium | reverse complement strand
CGCGGCGATCGTAGCGGTCCCCGGTGCGTCCGAGGTGTTTCGAAACGGGTTTATCACCTACTGTGATGCGGCTAAGCAGCGGATTTTGGGGGTATCGGAGGCGACGCTGGCGGAACATACGGCGGTGAGCGCCGAGACGGCGGCCGAGATGGCGGCCGGCTGTGCCCGGGCCGGGCAGGCCGACCTGGCGCTGGCGGTCACGGGGCTGGCGGGGCCGGGCGGCGGGACGCCGCTGCGGCCGGTGGGGCTTGTCTATGTGGGGTGCTATTATCGGGAGCGCGTGCTGGTGCAGGAATACCGGCTGCAGGGTAATCGGGAGGAGATCCGCCGGCAGGCGGCCGCGGCCGCGCTGCAGCTGGGATATTACTTTTTGCGCCTGCGCTGAGAAAGAGGAACGATACGATGCGATGGTGTGAACCGATTTATACGGGAGAGAAGGCCAGGGGGCGCCTGCAGGAATACCGCCGCCTGCTGGGGGCGCTTTCCGAAGCGGAGTATAAGGAGCTGGGCTTTTACGTCCTGGCTTCGCCGGCGAACGGCAAAAACCTGATGGAGCTTTTGCCGGCCTATTATCTTAAACAGGCGGCTTACCGGGCAGAATCCCTGGTGGTGCTGGGGCTGGCGGCCAACCGCCGGGAGGCCCTTGAACTGTGCGAACGCATCCTGCACGACTGCTATATTTGCCACGGGTGTATCCGCCGGGAGCTGCTCTTTGACAGCATTGTGGAGAAATAGAATCCTATGCATATCATCTTGCTGATTTTAAAAATCATAGGAATTTTGCTGGCAGTGCTTTTGGGACTGCTATTTGTGATTCTTATAACGGTACTGTTTGTGCCGCTTCGCTACCGGCTGGAGGGCTGGAGGCGGCCCGAAAGCGGGGAATTTGCAATAAAAGGACGTGTAAGCTGGTTTTTGTCGCTGATTTCGGTCCGCTTGGGATATGAAAAAGAAGCTTTTTTGCAGATCCGCCTGCTGGGAATTCCCTGGAAGGGCGGGGGGAAGAAAAAAGGCGAAGGAGCAAAGGAGCCGGAGCAGCTTCCCCGGACGGAAGGGCCGGAGGAAGAAGCGGACATTCAGGCCAAGCGATTGCCGGCCGAAGAATCGTCGAAAGAAGCGCCGGTTCTTCTGAAAGCAACGGCCATAGAAATGGCAGAAACGTCGGACAGGCCGGAAGAATCCGCTAAACGGAAAGTACCGGCGGGAGCCGAAAGCCCGGGGGAACGGGACAGCGTGAAGGAATCTTCAGGCGGCCAAGAGTCCGCAGGCGACAAAGAATCCGTGAAAATATTTGGAAAAATCCGGAATATCTTGCGCGGACTGTGGGAAAAACTGAAAGGGATCCCCGACAGGGTACGGGCCTTGCGGGAACGTTTGGCCGGGATGGTCGAGAGCCTGCGGCAAAAGAAGGAAAAGCTTGACCGGTGGCTGGCCTACCTGAAATCGGAAGAAGTGAAGGCGACCGTTCATCTGCTTTGGCGACAGACGAAGCGATTGTTTCGTCATCTCCGGCCGCAGAAGGCGCGGATCCGGGGCCGCTTTGGCTTTGGCGATCCGGCTTTGACCGGCCAGGTGACCGGGCTTATGAGCCTGTTGCCGGTTTTTTACCGGAAAGAGCTTTCGCTGCATCCGGAGTTTACCAAAGCCTGCCTGGAAGGGGAGTTTTTCCTGAAGGGACGGATCCGTATGGCGTCGCTTTTGCTGTTGGCGCTGAAAATATGGTTTAACAAAGATTTCCAAAAAGTATATAAGCACCTGAAGGCCATGTAACCCATGACAGGATAAATGAAGGAGGAATACAAGATGGCGGATAAGAGCAATTTTAATGAAACCGTAGACGCTTTATTCAAAGGGATGGACGGCTTTGTAACCACGAAAACCGTGGTCGGGGAAGCGCAGAAGGTGGGCGACGTGACGATCGTGCCCTTAGCGGACGTATCCTTTGGGATCGGCGCCGGCGCGTTTGCCGGAAACGGGAAGAATAACGACGGCGGAGGTCTTGGCGGCAAGATTACGCCCAGCGCCGTGCTGGTGATCGCCGGGGACGGCAGCACCAAGCTGATCCGCACGGACGAAAAAGAGGATCTGGTGAGCCGCTTAATCGGCATGGCGCCGGGTCTTATCAATAAGTTTACCGGAAAGGCTTCCGCGTCGGCGGCGGAGGAGGCGGCAGAGGATTTGAAAGAGGCGGCGCAGGATGCGGCCGAGGAAGCGGCCAGACAGACGGCCGAGGCCATTTTGGACGGCGAGCAGTGATATTTTTCCTGCCGCCCGCATAATCTGTCAGTAAGAACGGCAGAGGCGGGCGGGCCATGAACCGATTGATCGGCTTTATATTATTCTGGACGGGGGTAGGCATGATTATCAAATGTATCCTGCCTACCCGGCTGTCCATCGTATTGATTGCCGTACTGTTTATTATTGTCGGCTACAATCTTTTTTGCCGCTGTTGATTCGGGCAGCGGCTTTTATTTTGCCCTAAGACGCTATTTTGTGCCGAAGATACGGTCGCCGGCATCGCCGAGGCCCGGGCAGATATAGGCGTCGGCATTCAGCTCGCGGTCGAGATGGCCGACGTAGATCTGGACGTCCGGGTGCGCGTTCTGCAGGCGCGCAAGGCCCTCCGGCGCGGCGATGATGCACATGAACTTGATCTTGCGTCCGCCGTGCTGTTTGATAAAATCAACGGCCGCGACAGCGGAACCGCCGGTGGCCAGCATAGGATCCAGCGTCACGATCGTGCGCAGCTCAATCGGGTCGGGCAGCTTGCAGTAATATTCGTGCGGCTCATGGGTGTCGTGGTCACGGTAGAGACCGATATGGCCGACCTTGGCCGAGGGGACGAGCGCCAGAATCCCGTTTACCATGCCGAGTCCGGCGCGCAGGATCGGTACGATGGCCAGCTTTTTGCCGGCGATCATCGGCGTCATGCAGGTCTCGATGGGAGTCGTAACCTCCACGTCCTCAAGCGGCAAATCGCGCAGGGCCTCGTAGCCCATCAGTGTGGCGATCTCTTCGATCAGCTTGCGGAATTCGTTGGTGCCGGTCCGGCTGTCCCTCAGCATGGAAATCTTGTGCTGGATTAAAGGATGTGTCATGATGGTTACGTTCGATTCGTTCATGATGCGATACCGTCCTTTGTCTTTTTTTCTACTGATGATTATAGACAGTTTTAGGGCAGATTGCAATCGTTATTTGAAAAATGTGCTTGCATTCCCAAAAAATATGTGATAGAATACTCTGCGTGAGCCGGTGTGTCGGAATGGCAGACGAGGCAGACTCAAAATCTGTTGTGGGCAACCACG
>CANSWW010000283.1 GCA_947650845.1 uncultured Lachnospiraceae bacterium | reverse complement strand
AGCGAGAGCGCGTCCGAGAAGGACAGCCACAAGCCGGGCGTTCCTTCGCTTCCCCCCTTATAACCCCACCATTGAATGATATAAAGCCTTCTCAGAAAGGAGCCCCCTCATGCACGAACTAGGCGTCGTCTTTTATGTCGTCCGCGACGTAAAGAAGGTATCGGATGAAAACAATGTCGAAAAAGTGGCCTCCGTAACCCTGCAGATCGGCGAGGTCTCCGGTATTCTCCACGACTATCTGATCGACTGCTGGAACTGGGCCAGGAAAAAAGAGCCTGTCATGGCAGAGGCCGAGCTGCTTATTGAACCGATTGAGGCCGTTTCCTTCTGCGAGGACTGCGGCCGGGAATATCCTACCGTACGGTATAAAAAGGTTTGCCCTCACTGTGGCGGAGAGCATACATTTTTGCGCCGCGGAAATGAATTTCTTATTAAGGAGATTGCCGTGTATTAGCCACGCGCGGTAGTGTCGCCGGCCGGGGTCCTTTTTGCCGGATAGGCGGCATATGTCAACAGTTCAGACGTACTTTATACGTTACAGATAGCTTTTCTTCTGGTTTCCGCGCCCTCGCAGCCAGTTTCCTACCTCTGTCACACACAGCAGCGTAACTACCAGGAAGCCGCCGGGAATCAGGATGATCCACCAGGCGCCGGAGAGCATCGCTCTCTCGGAAAGGCTTAGCATGCTTCCCCATGAAACCACTTCCAGCGGCAGACCCAGTCCCATAAAGCTGAGCGTTGCCTCCGCGCCGATCGCTCCTCGCAGATTCATCACGGCCATAAACAAAACCGAGGGCATAAAATTGGGCGCCAGGTGGGACCACAGGATCCGCCAAAAACCGGCGCCCAGGCTGCGGGCCGCCTGTACATATTCTTGCTCCCGCAGCTGCTTTGTCTCGGTGCGCACTACTTTCGCAATCTCCGCCCAGCTCGTTATACCGATCACAAATGCCAGGCGAACCACATCGGTTCCGCCGAGCGCGCCTTGCAAAAGGACGATCCACAACAGTCCCGGAACACTCAAAAACAGCTCTGTCATCCGCATCAGTCCTGCATCCGCCCATCGGGGCGCGAGCCCCGATACCGTGCCGATCAGAATTCCCAGTCCTGTCGAGATTCCCATCGACAGAAGGCCGATCGCCAGAGAAACGCGGCCCCCATACCAGATCATTGAAAAAATATCCCGGCCCATGCTGTCCGTGCCAAACCAATAGGTTCGGCACGGTGCTGTCTGCGCGTGGTACAGGTCCATGTAGGAGGGCTCTCCTGACAGAAAGAAACCGCCCGACAGGCATCCAAGCCCAATCAAAAATAGAATGCTTATTGAAAGAATCGGTATACGCCGCTGCTTTGTCCGTCGGATTCGCTTATTCATGTCTCTTCACTCCTTGAAGCCGAAACCGCCGTTGTCTCCCGAATCCGCGGGTCAATCTTTTCATTCACGGTCTGCGCCAGCAGATTGCAAAAAATCACAACGGCTCCTGAAAGCAGGCACAAAAGCATCAGAAGATTGTAATCTTGATAACGCGCGCTCTCATAGGCCAGCGAACCAAGTCCCGGATAGGAAAAGACTGTTTCGATCACATAGGTTCCTCCTAAAATATGCGGGACGCCTACCGCCAGTATGCTTAGATAGGACGGCAGCATATTGGGCAGGCAGTGCCGCCCAAGCACTGTCCAGCGCCCCAGCCCTTTTGCCCTTGCAAGCAATACGTACTCGCGGCGTGCTTCTTCTAAAAGCCGGTTACGCACCAGAAACGCATAGTACCACAGATGCCCGGCTACGGCCGCCGTTACCGGCAAAATCAGATGTGTGAAACGGTCTGCCGCGTCTCCTCTGTGCCCCGCACAGTAAGCTCCGCTGCCCGGGAGCCAGCGCAGGCCGACGGCAAACACTAAGATCAGCACCAGCGACAGCCAGAATTCCGGAATCACGCTGATCGCTGTCCCTACCCGGCACAGCAGGCGGTCCAAAAATCGCCCTTCCAGCCCCGCACAAACAAGCCCCAGTCCCAGTGCTCCTGCTGCCAGCAGCGCAAACGTTGTGCCGCCCAGGCGCAGCGTATTGCCTGCGCGCCCGCCGATGACCTCTGTTACCGCTGTTTTATACTTATAGGAAATACCGAAATTTCCCTGAAGCGCCCGCGAGAGCCACCGCAGATACTGCATGGAAATGGGAGCGTTCAGTCCCAGTTTTTCTTCGGCCCACTCCCGCTCCTGCGGCGTCATCTTCTCTGCCCGCTCTCCGTAATACGATACCAGCGGATCGCCCGGCGCCAGGCGTGCCGCGTAAAATACAAGCACCGACAGCAAAAACAAGCTGAATAAAAAGGAAAGAGCCTTTCGCATAACTTTCACTCGATTGTCCACTCCGTTACATTCCAGAATATTCCTACGCCGTGATGTCCCATCACCGTATCCGCGTCGATTCCCCGAATGGATGCGTCCGCGACATAGTCTGCGTCAATATAGCAGATAAAGGCAAAGGCCGGATCCCTGGCGAGCGCTTTCTGAAAATTGGCGTAGGCCTCTGCCCGCTGTGCCGGGTCCTCCGTACGACGTGCCTCCGCCAGATACCGATCTACCTCCGCATTGGAATACGCCGAATAATTGGCTCCTTTATCTGTGCCAAACACTTTGTATGTATGGTCATCCGCGTCAAACGGGCTCCCCCAGCCGATCAGATACGCCATCTGTCCGTTCCAATCTACTCGTTCCGGGATTTCTACGCTGCAGCGGATACCTGCTTCTCCCAGCATCTGCGCTGCCGCCTGCGCAATGGAAAGCCGTACCGCATCTCCCGCGCCTACGCTCAGTACAAAGCCGACGGTTTCTCCGTCCCTTTCATAAAATCCGTCTGCCCCCATCACGCACCCGGCTGTCTCCAATACCTGCCGCGCCTGCTCCACATTGTATTCATACCGCTCTACCTGGTCACAGTCGTAACGGTTGCGCTGCAGCGGCCCGTATGCCGGGATTCCATGGCCGAGCAAAACCGCTTCCACGATCGCTTGCCGGTCAATGGCCTGGCAGACCGCCGGAATCAGGTCTCGGTTTTCTTGCCAGTAGGCATGGCGGAAATTAAACAGAATTCCTCTGTAATCCGAGGTCTGCATGTGATAGACCGCATATCCCTCCCGTCTTTCAAATGCTTCGCAGTCCTGCGGTGTGAGTAAAGCTAAGTCAAGCTCTCCTGCCTGCATCTGCATCGCTTTTGCCGTATCATCCGTCACGATTTTAAATATAATGGTACCGATTTGGGCTTCATAACACTGCTTCGGCTAGTGTTTCGGCAAATGTTCCTGTGAC
>CANSWW010000282.1 GCA_947650845.1 uncultured Lachnospiraceae bacterium | reverse complement strand
TGGCCAGTCCTTCCAGATTACGCCGCTGCAGCTGTTGACAGTGGCCAGTATGGTCGTAAACGGCGGCACCCGGGTGACGCCCCATTTCGGGGTGGAGGTGGTGAGCGCGGACGGAAGCTTTGTAAAAAGCCTGGAATACGAGACAGAGCAAAACGTGATTTCGGAGGAAACCTGCGAGAGCATGAAAATGGTGCTGGAGAAGGTGGTAAGCGAGGGCGGCGGAAAAAACGCGATCATTGAGGGCTACCGCATCGGCGGCAAGACGGCCACCTCGGAGAAACTGCCGCGTAGTCTGAAAAAATATATCTCTTCGTTTTTGGGCTTTGCCCCGGCGGACGATCCGCAGGTCATCGCCCTCATTACGATCAACGAGCCGGAGGGCGTGTATTACGGCGGGACGATTGCCGCGCCGGTGATCCGGGATATTTTTGAGAATATTCTGCCGTATTTGGGGATATATCCCGAATATTCCACAGAGGGTTGATTCTCCGGCTGAATGGGCGTATACTTAACAAGTTCGGATCCTGCCGGAAAGAGGCCGGCGGGGAGGCGTTCGGAGGACGAAAGAGTGTGGAGGTATTTTGTATGATACGCGAAACGATTGTTGCCATATTGATTGCCTTTGTAATCAGCGCGCTGCTCTGCCCGGTGATGATACCGTTTCTTCGCCGGCTCAAATTCGGGCAGCAGGTCCGCAACGACGGCCCCCAGGCCCATCTGAAAAAATCGGGCACGCCGACCATGGGCGGGATTGTATTCCTGATCAGCGTACTGTGCACCTCGGTTTTGTATATCAAGGACTTTCCGGACATCGTGCCGATACTCTTTGCCATGGTCGGCTTTGGAATCGTCGGCTTTTTGGATGATTACTTAAAGATCGTGATGAAACGCTCGGAGGGGCTTAACCCTAAGCAAAAGCTTTTCGGTCAGCTGATCGTGTCGGGAATTTTGTGTTACTATTTTGTGGAAATTGCGCAGGACGGGCGGACGATGCTGCTTCCCTTCGCCGGGATTACCGTGACGCTGCCCTGGTATCTGTTTGTTCCGTTTTTTATGTTCGCGCTCTTAGCTACGGATAACGGCGTGAATTTAACCGATGGCTTAGACGGCCTTTGTTCGAGCGTGACGGTGCTGGTGGCGACCTTTTTTACCGTGGTCGCGCTGGGGGAGGGCAGCCGCATCGCCCCGGTGACCGGAGCGGTGGCCGGAAGCCTGTTAGGCTTTCTGCTCTTTAACGTATATCCGGCCAAAGTATTTATGGGCGACACCGGCTCTCTGGCCCTCGGCGGCTTCGTGGCGATTACGGCCTTTAGCCTGGGGATGCCCCTGATTATTTTGCTGGTAGGATTGATTTATGTGGTCGAGGTGTGCTCGGTCGTGCTGCAGGTGTCCTATTTTAAAGCCACCAAGGGGAAGCGTCTGTTTAAGATGGCGCCGATTCACCATCATTTTGAGCTGTGCGGCTGGTCGGAGACCCGTATTGTGGCGGCGTTTTCGATTGTAACGGCGCTGTTGTGTCTGGTGGCATATTTGGGCATTTGAGCCGGCCCGGCAGGAGGTAGATAAAATTGGATGAGAGAAATACGTATTTGATTGCGGGCTGCGGGATCAGCGGGATTGCGGCCGCAGAGCTTTTATACAAGGCGGGCGAGAAGGCGATCCTCTACGACGGCAGCAAAACGCTGAACGTGGAGGAGGTTCGAAGCCGCCTGCAGGCAGCATCCGGGATTGTGATTATCCTGGGCGAATTGCCGGAGAACCTGTTGCCGAAAATCAAGGTCTGCGTGGCCAGCCCGGGGATTCCGGGTTTTTCGCCCCTGCTGAACCAAATCCGCGCGGCAGGCATTCCGGTCTGGAGCGAGATCGAGCTGGCCTACCGGTATGGGAAGGGCCGTGTGGCGGCCATTACCGGCACGAACGGAAAGACGACGACGACGGCCCTGGTCGGGGCGATTTTAAAGGAGCATTACCGGGAAGTGAGCGTCGTGGGAAACATCGGCATCCCCTATACCGAGGAAGCCTTGAAGCTTTCACAGGACAGCGTGACGGCGGCGGAGATCAGCAGCTTTCAGCTGGAGACCATCGATACCTTCCGGCCCGAGGTCAGCGCGATTTTGAATATTACGCCCGATCACCTGGACCGCCATGGGACGATGGAGGAATATATACGTGTCAAAGAAAGCATCACCCGCAATCAGCAAAAAGAGGACTGGTGCATTCTGAATTATGAGGACGCAATCCTGCGCCGGTTCGGGGACGAGGAGTGCGTGCCCCAGGTCGCTTGGTTTTCCGGCAGCCGTGCGCTGACCGGCGGCCTGTACCTGGAAAACGGCGCCATCATCAGCGAACTCGACGGAGAGCGGGAGACGGTCTGCTATACCGACGAGCTGAACATCCTGGGCCGCCACAATTATGAAAATGTGATGGCGGCGGTGGGGATTTGCCGCAAGCTGGGCGTGCCGATGGATAAAATCCGTCATGCCTGCACTCATTTTAAGGCCGTGGAGCACCGCATCGAATTTGTGCGTGAGGTTCGCGGCGTAGCCTATTACAACGATTCCAAGGGGACGAATCCCGATGCCGCCATCCAGGCCGTAAAGGCGATGGAGCGGCCGACCGTATTGATCGGCGGCGGTTATGACAAGAAAAGCTCGTACGACACATGGATTTGTGCCTTTGAAGGCAAGGTAAAGCATCTGCTTTTGATGGGCCAGACCGCAAAGGATATCGCCGATGCGGCGAGGGCTCAGGGCTTTACGGAGATTACCTTTGTAAAGGATATGGAAGAGGCCGTGACGGCGGCGGCCGGCCTGGCGGGCGAGGGGGAGGCGGTGCTTTTATCGCCGGCCTGCGCCAGCTGGGGGATGTTTCGCAATTATGAGGAGCGGGGAAGGATTTTCAAGGAGCTGGTCCGTCGCTTATAAGAAGTAGCCGGACGTTTGGGAGCACAAGCCAGAAAGGAGGGCCGGCATGGCGCAGAGACAGGTAAAAAAACGCAGAGAAAAAACCTTCTATGACTACAGCCTGCTGGCCGTTATCATCTTTCTGTGCGTGTTCGGGCTGATTATGATCTACAGCTCCAGCTCCTATGCCGCCGAGTTAAAGATCGGAAATTCGATGTATTATTTTACAAGGCAGGGAGCCATTCTGGCGGCCAGCTTTGTGGCGATGATTATCGTCTCCAAAATGGATTATCATTTTTACGCCAAGTTTGCCTGGCTGGCCTGGATCCTGGCGATCGTGATGATGGTGCTGACGAATTTCACACCCCTGGGACTGGAATTCAACGGCCAGAAACGATGGCTGGGCGTGACGGAGACGTTTTCCTTCCAGCCGGCCGAGTTTGTAAAGATTGCCGTGATTCTGTCCCTGGCCGTGATG
>CANSWW010000281.1 GCA_947650845.1 uncultured Lachnospiraceae bacterium | reverse complement strand
GTTAAATTGCCTTAAAGCAATATTGTGTGAAATCAAACCAACACGATAAAATCGAAACCTCTATCTAACTTTCACATGCGCTCTACCTTCTCCCGCAATATCTCCCCGCCACAGGCCACCCGCCCTTCCTCATCGTAAAACACGGCCGCCTGACCCGGCGTCACGGCCCGCACCGGCTCGTCAAATTCACAGACAATGCGGTCCGCGGCCGTACGCCGGATCGTCGCCGGCGCGCCGGCGTGAGAATAGCGGATCTTGGCCAGCACTCTCCGCGGTTCATCCAAATCGGCAAAGGCCATGAAGTTCAGATTTCCGCATTCCAGGCGATCGACCCATACCTCTTCTGCCTCGCCGATCACCACCTCGTTCGTCTCCGGGCGGATCTGCGTCACAAAGACCGGGCGGCCCATTGCCAGCCCCAGGCCCTTGCGCTGGCCGACCGTATAGTGGATAATCCCCTTGTGGCGGCCCAGCACCCGGCCGTCTTTTGTGACAAAATTCCCCGGCTCCGGTTTTTCCCCGGTATCTTCCTCGATGAAACGCCCGTAATCGTGATCCGGTATGAAGCAGATCTCCTGGCTGTCCGGCTTGTCCGCCACCGAAAGGCCAATCCGTGCGGCGATCGCGCGAATTTCTTCCTTTGTATAAGCGCCCACCGGCATCAGCGTGTGGGACAGCTGCTCCTGCGTCAGATTGTAAAGGGCGTATGTCTGATCCTTCGCCGCTGTCACCGAACGGCAAATGGCATACCGCCCCTCTTTCGTCCGGCCGATGCGGGCATAGTGGCCGGTGGCAATATAATCTGCGCCGATCTCCAGGCTGCGCTTCAAAAGGCTTTCCCACTTTACATAACGGTTGCAGGCAATGCAGGGGTTCGGCGTGCGCCCTTCCTGATAGGCCCGGACAAAATAATCCATGACCTGCGTGCGGAATTCCTTCTTAAAATTCATCACATAGTAGGGAATTCCCAGCAAACCGGCCACCCGTCTGGCATCCTCCACCGCCGACAGCCCACAGCAGCCGCCGTTTTCCGCCGAAACACAGCTGTCCTCGTCCTGCCAGATCTGCATGGTCACGCCGATCACCTCATAGCCCTGCTCCTGCAAAAGCCAGGCGGCGGCGGAGGAATCCACACCGCCGGACATTCCCACCACTACCTTTTTTTTCATCTGCCTTACTCGTTCCTTTCGCTGTCCGCCATGTCTGTCTCGTTCTGGCCGCAACCCCTGTGGTTTTAGTATTCCTCGTCCTCTTCCTCTTCGCCGATATCGGTCTTGGGCTTTGAAAGCCCCTCGATCGTGAGGTGATTCTTTTGGGCATAATCCCACAGCGCCGCGTGAATCGCCTCCTCGGCTAAGAGCGAACAGTGCATCTTCACCGGCGGCAGCCCGTCCAGGGCCTCGGCCACGGCCTGGTTGGTGATCTGCATGGCCTCCTGCACGGTTTTACCCTTTACTAACTCCGTGGCCATGCTGCTGGTCGCCACGGCCGCCCCGCAGCCGAAGGTCTTGAATTTCACCTCGCGGATTACCTGATTTTCGTCGATATCCAGATACATCCGCATGATATCCCCGCATTTCGCATTTCCCACCGTCCCCATACCGCTGGCGTTCTCAATCTCGCCTACGTTGCGCGGATTCTGGAAATGGTCCATTACCTTTTCACTGTACATTCTTTTTTCCTCCCTGGCGTTCCCGGCCGCCCTTCATAAAATCTTCGTATAACGGAGACATATCGCGCAGCTTGGCGACGATCCCCTTTATGTGTTCTACCGTCTCGTCGATCTCTTCTTTCGTCGTCTCATGGCCCAGCGTTAAACGCAGAGAGCCGTGCGCGATTTCATGCGGCAGGCCGATGGCCAGCAGCACATGCGACGGATCGAGCGAGCCGGAGGTGCAGGCCGAACCGCTGGACGCGCAGATCCCGGCCATGTCAAGCATAATCAGCATCGACTCCCCTTCCACAAACTGGAAGCTGAAGTTGGCATTGCCCGGCAGACGTTTGGTTCTGCTGCCGTTTAAGCGACTGTAGGGAATCTCCGACAGCACCCGCCCGATCAGATAGTCCCTGAGCTTCGTTTCCTGTGCCGCCCGCTCAGTCATCGTCGCCGCCGCGATCTTCGCCGCCTCACCAAAGCCGACAATGCCGGGGATATTTTCGGTGCCGGCCCGGCGCTTGCGCTCCTGCGCGCCGCCATGTAAAAAGGAGCGGATTTTTACGCCTTTGCGGATATAGAGAAGTCCCACGCCTTTCGGGCCGTTCAGCTTATGCGCGCTGGCGCTGAGCATATCGACGTTCAGCTCGTCTACGTGGATCGGCACCTGTCCGAAGGCCTGCACCGCGTCGGTATGAAAGAGGATCCCGTGCTCTCTGGCGATCGCACCGATCTCCTGAATCGGCTCGATGGTGCCGATCTCATTATTGGCAAACATCACGGAGATCAGGATCGTCGTTGGTCGAATTGCCGCCTTCAGCTGCTCCACATTTACCCGGCCCTGCTCATCCACATCCAGATAGGTCACTTCCACGCCCTGGCGCTCCAGCCACTGGCAGGTGTGCAAAATCGCGTGGTGCTCGATCTTGGTGGTAATGATATGGTTTCCCTTCGCCCGATATGCCTCGGCGGCCGCCTTCAACGCCCAGTTGTCCGACTCGCTGCCGCAGCCGGTGAAATAAATCTCATTGCTCGCACAGCCCAAAATTCCGGCCATGATGTCGCGGCTGTTCTGCAGCGCCTCCTTCGCGCCGCCGGCCAGGCTGTAAATCGCGGACGCGTTGCCATATTCTTCGGTAAAATACGGCAGCATCGCCTCCACCACTTCCTTGCGGACCCTGGTTGTCGCCGCGTTATCTAAATAAATCACCTTATTGCTCATTGCCTGTTCCTTTCCTGCATCCCTTTCCTCTCTCTACCAGTTCTCCCAGATATATATGGTCAACCGTATTCTGGATGCTTTCATGAATTTGCTGCCAGACATATTTCGTTAGGCAGGCGTCCGAATTCTTGCAGCCTTCGCTGCCGTTGAGCGCCTTGCAGTCCACCGGGTTTAAATCTCCCTCCAGCGCATACAGCACATCGCCGACCGAAATCTCCGCCGCCGGCTTTGCCAGCCGGTAGCCCCCGGTCACGCCCCGAACCGAGACGACAAGCCCGGCCTTTCTGAGCCTGGCGATGATCTGCTCCAGATAGCGCTCCGAGATCTCCTGGCGGACCGAAATACTGTGAATCGATACCGGCGCTTCGGCGCTGTAGATCGCCAGATCAATAATCGCCTTCAGCCCGTATCGCCCTTTTGTTGACAATCTCATTGGATCACTCTCCCAAATTCCTATTATTTTACTAGGAATTTATATGGGTAGGATACCACGGGGAAAACACTTTGTCAAGAGGGTACGCGCAGGTTTTGTTCCTTCCATATGGTATGCGGTTTTC
>CANSWW010000280.1 GCA_947650845.1 uncultured Lachnospiraceae bacterium | reverse complement strand
GCCTGGCTCTGGGCGGCGCGGCCGACGAGAGCCAGGCGGCGTCCGAGAGCGGCGCGGCTGCCGAGAGCCAGGCGGCGTCCGAGAGCGGAGCAGCTGCCGAGAGCGGCGCGGCGTCCGGCCAGACGGCGGATGATTTAGCAGCCCGCAATGCCGCCGCGATGGAGGAATACGCGCCGGAAATCATCACGCTGGAGAGCGGAATTCAGATTCAGCGCATTCCTTCGGACCCGTATCTGTGGAATACGGCGATCCTGAAGGCGGATGAGAGGGGTTGCACGGCTTGCCACACATTAGAGGACGCGGTGCAAAACCTGCCGCTGTCGCATCCGGAGCTGTGGAATCCCTACGACGTGGAAATGAATGTAAACTTCTGCTACATGTGCCATAGCATGGCGTTGTTTGTGCAGGACAGCATGCACTCGCTGCACCTGTCCAATCCGAATTTTAACGGAAGCTGCGAATCCTGCCACTATGTATCGGCGGCGACCGGAGAATACGAGCTCTGGGACCGCGCGAAATACGACGTTATGATGGGAATCAGCGCCGTGGCGGATGTGGAGGGCGATTTCTCCTTTACGCAGGATTCGATCACCCCGACCGACGAGCTGTTCTTCTACTGGGAAAACGGCGACCACCGCGGCATTACGCCGGAATACGACGACGACCCGGCGATCTTCGATGCCTGGACCATCCAGGTAAGCGGCCTGGTGGACAACGAATTGACGCTTAGCCTGCCGGAGCTTGCCGCGGGAAATACCGTGACGCGCGTGATGAAGCAGATTTGCCAGACCAACCCGCCCGCGGGCTCCTATACGGCCAACTGCGAGGTCACCGGCATCCTTTTGTCGGACGTGCTGGAAATGGCGGGCGTACAGGCGGACGCCAATACCATTCGCGTTGTCTCCGACGACGGCTGGACGTATCCGATGCCGATGAGCTATCTCGACGAGGAAGAACCGATCCTGGTAACGCATGTAAACGGCGAGCCGATTCTGCCGAAAAACGGTTATCCGGTACAGCTGTGGACGCCGTCTTTGTCGGGCGTGCACTTTACCAAGCGCGTGGCCAGCATTGAGCTGGTGCATACCGACGCCGAAGCGCGCCGCTTCGTGGGCTTTATCAATCCTAAGACCGGCGGCTTCTTTAACAAGCCTAACGCGACGATCTTTTATCTGCAAAACGGCCAGATTTTTAAGCTTGGCGAGGAAATTACCTTTGAGGGCGTCGTCGATGCCTACGACGAAAAGGTCACGCAGGTCCAGATTTCCATGGACCGCGGCAAGACCTGGACTACATACGACCTGGGCGATACCGACGTGAGCAAATGGGTCAACTGGACCTTCCGCTATACGCCGGAAACTCCCGGTTCCTATGTTATCGACGTGCGCGGCGTCACAGAGAGCGGGCTGGTGAGCGAGACTCCGGCCAGGCTGATGTTCAATGTAAAATAAAACAGCAGGAGCCCGGAAAACGCCGGAAAGATTTCCGGACGGAAAGCGGCCGGAAATTTTTCCAGACCAGGGCGTTTTACGGGTGGATGCGGAACGAAATTAGGAGGCAGATATGATAAAAAAGCAGAATAAGAAGGTTTTGTCCGGCATGGCTGGCGCGGCGCTGCTTTTATCCGGATGCGCCCAGGCCCCGGCGGCGTCCAGGCCGGAGCCGGAAGATTTGATATCGTCGGCGCCGCGGCCGGAGGGCGGGGATTTGGCGTCGTCGGCCGGAGCAGAAGGGGCGGTCGGAACCGAAGGAGCGGCCGGAGCCGAGGGAGCGGTCGGAGCCGGGGAAGCAGCCGGAGCAAGTAGGCAGATCGGCGGCTACACGCTGGAAGCGATAGCGGGCGATGAGGTGGAATATAAGAAGGTCGCGGAGGTAAAAGGCGATTTCAGCTACAATCAAGACGTAATTTCGCCTTCCAGCGACGTCTTTAATATTTACGGAACGGCTTTGACCGGGCTCTGCGCCAAGCCTGCCTTTGCGCTCACGGCCGGTTATGAAGAAGGGGGAGAGTATTACATCAATATATCGGGCAGCTTAAAGCACGCGAAGAGCGTGACGCTGGCCGATTTGCAGGAAAAGGAAGAAACGCGGATCATGTCCTGCGCCTGTGCGACGGGCGGCTCGGTCGTCAACGCCGAGGTGAGCGGGATTCCGTTGTCGGCGGTCCTGGAGCTTTCCGAGCTGGAGGCCGGGGCGAATACCGTGACCGTGCGCGGCGCGGACGGCTATGGGGTTCCGATGCCTCTTTCCTACGCGCTGGAGAAGGATGCTCTCCTGGTGTACCGTGTAAACGGCGAGGTTTTGCCGGACGGGCAGCAGACCCAGCTGTGGATGCCGGGGGCGGTCGCGAAGTATTTTACGCGCAGCATTGTGGAGATTGAGGTGACGGCGGAGGAGGAAACGCCGGAGGTGATTACGGCCGGGGATGCGTACCGGGCGCATATCAGTCTGCAAAACGATGCGCGGGACGCTGTGTTCCAGGTCGGGGAGACGATCGTCTTTGAAGGGTATGCGGACGATTACGACGTGCCGATCGCGGCCATTGAAATTTCGATGGACGGCGGCGAAACCTGGACGGTCTGCGAGACGGACGGCGTGACGGCGGAGCGCTGGGTGTATTGGTATTTTAGCTATGTGCCGGAGGAAGCCGGGACGTATAAGCTGGAGGCAAGGGCGCGGACGGCGGAGGGCGTGGTTTCTCCGTTGGCGGCGGCGGTTGTGTTCCAGGTAGAAGGGAATACGGGGGTCTGATTTCTCCGCCTCGGGCGGCTGTTACTGGCTGCGTTTTTTACAAATGCCTTGGCCGAATCGAATTCGGTCAAGGCGTTTGTGTGCCGTAAACGGTTTTTCCGAAGTCGTATGCCGCCTGTAAATGAGCGGTTTTTGTGATCTGGGGGTTCCCGTTTGTATCGCCGCAGCCGCCGGCGAGCAGCATGCCTTTGTCGCGGAACCCGATATAGTTTATCATTGTAAATTGGTAGTAGGAAACCGCCTGTTCAAACGTCCAAAAAAAGTTGTCGGCGGCGGTCATGAGCAGGGCGCAGTCGCGGACCGGATAGGTTTCGTAGCGCCCGAGGGGCGGGTTGCTGTCTTTTTCCGCCAGGCAGTAGAAGCGTTCGATCAACGCCTTGATTTTGGAGGAGATCGTCCAAAAATACAGGGGCGAGGCGAATACGATTAAATCGGCGGTTTTTATCTTGGGAATGAGGGAAGAAAAGTCGTCCTTTTGCACGCAGGGCTTTCCGTAGCGACAGGCGTTGCAGCCTGTGCAGCCGTTTATGTTTCGCTTGTTGAGAGAGATAAGTTCTGTCGCATGTCCGGCCTCGGCGGCTCCTTTTTGGAATGCTTCCGCTAACTGGGCCGTGTTTCCATTGGCGCGCCCGCCGCCTAAAAGAATGAGTATGTTTTTCAAATGTTTTCACTCCCTTGCTTTGTATTGTCTCGAGGTTGGGATGGGGGCCTG
>CANSWW010000279.1 GCA_947650845.1 uncultured Lachnospiraceae bacterium | reverse complement strand
ACTAGCAAACAGAGCTCAACCAAAGCTCTGCCACAGCTCAAACCAAAGCACTCCCCCCTGACAAACAAACACAGGACTATTTAAAGGGGAATGGTTGATGGGAGATCTGGAACAGGTGTGGTGATTTGGTGATCGGGACCTGGAGCTCTTTACCCTTACGGGGACGGAAGAGGAGATCGGCTTCTATGCCCCTCTGCTGGACAGCCATTATTATACCATCCAAAGAACGGCGCTGTTGGCGCGTCTTTCGGAAGCCGGGATTTTTTCGGGAGACGTGGAGGAAGAACAGGAATTGGAATTAAAAAAAATCCTTCAAGTGGCGGAAACAATCTCAAAATACGGCAATATACTGCTTTCAGTGGTGACGGACGACAATGTAACCTCGGAGAAACAGACGTTGGAAATCAACGGGGAAGAGGTAAACTGCCGGATCTATACGTTCTGTCCGACGGCCGCGGATCTGGAAGCGATGTTTACCACGCTCTTGACACAGCTAAAGGCGGATGAAGAATTGATCGGACTTTTGTATGATTCGTATGTCAGCTCCGGCAGTATGACAGAGCTTTACGGAGTGGAATACGACAATTTGGGAATAGGCGGATATATGAGCCGGGAAGAATTTACCCGCGGATACAAGGATTTGATGGATGAGGCCCTGGCGTCGGCGCCGGAGACGGCCGGACGAATCGCGGACGCCGGTTTCTCTTGGTCGGTGGCTGCCAAAGGCAAACGAATCCACCGGCAGCAGCTGGCGCTTCATTCCGGGGATCTGGTTGTCTATGAAAATATGGGGGACGCACGAAAATCCCGCTATGATTCCCTGACCTTGGCGGACGGAGAGGAGCGGATCGAATTTCGGAATTCCTTTACCAGACAAAACGACAGGCTGACCGGACAATTTTTGATGACGCCAATGACGGACAGAGATCTGACTGTTGATTATGAGTGGAACCTAAAAGAAACCTCATCATTGGGGATTCCCCTGGGAAGCGGCACACTTTCCTATGACGGGGAGGAGCTTAGGCTGTCGGTGGAGCGAAACGAGGAGGACGGTATAGACCATGCCTTATATCTGTCGTCGCAGGGAGAGCAGCCGGTGTTCCTGGTCCGCACCTCGGAACAGCCCTCGACCGCCCGGGCGCCTAAGGCGTCGCCGGTGGATTTATCGGACTACTCCCTGAAGGAGCTGCAGGAGCTGCTTGCGGAACGGATTGCCGGCCTGCTTCGCGGCGGCCTGGGATTCTGAACAGGTTTTTAACAAGTCGCGGCCGGATTTGGCGCAAAGAAAGTGTTGCATTTTTATCGAAAAAGAGATATGATAGACAGGAAAATCGGTTTTTTTTAGTAACAATCATCCGGTAACAAAATGGAGGAAGAAAATATGACAAAAGCAGCAACAAGTATGGCAAGAAAACGGATTGCCGACCTGTTGGATGACGGCAGCTTCCTGGAGATCGGCGGCCATGTGACCGCCAGAAGCACGGATTTCAACATGGGAGCGGCGGCAAAACCGACGGACGGTGTCGTTACCGGTTACGGAACGATCGACGGCAGCCTGGTATATATTTACAGCCAGGACGCGGCCGTGCTCGGCGGTTCGGTCGGCGAGATGCATGCGGCGAAGATTTGCCGGCTTTATGAGATGGCTATGAAAATGGGCGCGCCGATCATCGGCTTTATCGACTGTGCGGGTCTGCGTTTGCAGGAGGCGACCGACGCCCTGCACGCCTTTGGCAGCTTTTACCGCTGCCAATGCGACGCTTCGGGGGTGATCCCGCAGATTACGGCCGTTTTTGGCAGCTGCGGCGGCGGGATGGCGCTGGTTCCGTCTTTGACGGATTTTACCTTCATGGAGGAGAGCGCCCGCATTTTTGTCAATGCGCCGAATACCCTGGACGGCAATACGGTGGAGAAATGCGATACGGCCGGCGCGGCCTATCAGAGCGGGCAGGCCGGTTCGGCCGACGCAGGGAGCGAGGCGGAGATTTTGGAGCGGATCCGCACGCTGGTTTCCCTGCTGCCGGCTAATAATGAAGAGGAAGCCCCGGAAGCGGACTGCCAGGATGATTTGAACCGCCTGTGCCCGGAGCTTGCCTCCTGCGGCGGCGACGGCCGTCGGATGCTTACGTCCTTGTCGGATGATGGGTTTATATTGGAAATAAAGGCGGCGTATCATCCGGAGATGGTGACGGCGTTTATCCGCCTGGACGGCATGACGGTCGGCGCGGTGGCAAACAGCAGCGTTTCTTATGATAAGGAAGGAAACGCGGTTTCCCACGAGAAGAAGCTGACAAGCGGCGGCTGTGAGAAGGCGGCCCGTTTTGTGCGCTTCTGCGATGCCTTTGAGATCCCGGTCCTTACCCTGACCGAGACGACCGGCTTTAAGGCGGTGAAGGAGGAAGAAAGCGGGATTGCCCGGGCGGCCGCGGCCTTGACGCGCGCGTTCGCCGAGGCGACGGTGCCGAAGGTAAACGTCATTACGGGCGAAGCGAACGGCAGCGCGTATTTGACGATGAACAGCAAGTCCCTGGGCGCCGATCTGGTCTACGCCTGGCCGACGGCTTCGATCGGTATGATGGATCCGGCCGCGGCGGCCCGCGTCATGTATGCGGGACAGATCGACGAAGCGGCGGACAAGGCGGGGGCGCTGAAGGAGGCGGCGGATCGTTACGCACAGCTGCAAAGCAGCGCGGAGTCGGCGGCCCGAAGAGGATATGTCGACCATATCATTGCTCCGGAGTCGACGAGAAAGTATCTGGTGGGAGCTTTTGAGATGCTTTATACCAAGCGGGAAGAGGTTCCTGCCAAGAAGCACAGCGCGGTATAAAGGAGGAGCTCTATGATAACACTGGAAAGTCTTACTTTGGGAGAGATCCTGCAAAAGGCAGGGCTGAATACGCTCTTAGGCATGGGCGTCGTATTCGTTGTCCTGATCCTGATCAGCCTGCTGATTTACTCCATGCGCTTTATCCCTGCCATGGTGGAGACGCTGGCCGGCAAACGGAAAACAGCGGCGTCCGGGGAGGCGGAGCGTACCGACGGCCCGTCTGCCCTGTATATACGCGAAGAGGAGCCGGTCGCACCGGCGGCTGCTTCCGCAAAAGAAGATGACCTGGCCTTGATTGCGGTCATTACGGCGGCGATCGCCGCCGAGGCAAATGTTCCGGCCGACGGGATTGTGATTCGTTCCCTGCGGCGCTCGGCAAGAAATAATTGGAAGCGGGCCTGATTTCGTTTGCAATACGGACTATATAGAAGAAGCGTTATTGCTCTTGTCCCGCATCGATGCGGGAACCCTCGTATTTGACAAAAAACCAACCGACGTTTTTACACTCCTTTCTTTGGCATCGGATAATTTATATGAATTGTTCCTGCAAGACGGCGTTGTGATCGATATTCCGGAAATGGGTGAGATGAATATCCATGTGGATTTAAACTGGACGATGGAAGCGGTCATGAATTTGATGAAAAACTGTAT
>CANSWW010000278.1 GCA_947650845.1 uncultured Lachnospiraceae bacterium | reverse complement strand
CCCAGCATACAGGCGATCGCCACGTCGCGGCCGCACATCAGCTTGCCGTCCGTCTCGATAATCACCTTATCCCGCAAATCGTTCAGTATCAGCGTCTGGTGCGCCTCCGCAAGCCCCAGCTCCCAGGGCATCCCCGCGTTGTAGATGGAGTTGCGGGGCGCGGCGCCGGTGCCGCCGTCGTAGCCCGAGATCAGGATCACCTGGGCCCCGGCCTTGGCCACGCCGGCCGCCACGGTGCCTACGCCCGCCTCCGAGACCAGTTTTACCGAAATCCGCGCCTCGCGGTTGGCGTTTTTCAGGTCGTAGATCAGCTGGGCCAGATCCTCGATGGAATAGATATCGTGGTGGGGCGGCGGGGAGATCAGGCCGACGCCGGGTGTGGAGTGACGGGTGCGGGCAATCCACGGATATACCTTGCCGCCCGGCAGCTGCCCTCCCTCGCCGGGCTTGGCTCCTTGCGCCATCTTGATCTGAATCTCCTTTGCGCTGACCAGGTAGCGGCTGGTGACGCCGAAGCGGCCCGAGGCCACCTGCTTGATCGCGGAGCAGCAGTCTCGTTCCGTGCCGGCGCTCTCCAGGCGCTCCAGGCTCTCGCCGCCCTCGCCGGTATTGGATTTTCCGTGCAGGGCGTTCATCGCCAGCGCCAGGGTTTCGTGCGCTTCCTCGGAAATCGAACCGTAGGACATGGCCCCGGTCTTAAAGCGCTTGACGATCGAGTCCACACTCTCCACCTCGTCAAGCGGCACGCCTTTCTTCGGGTAGGCAAACTCCAAAAGTCCCCGCAGGTTCATGGCCTGCTCCTCCTGGTGCAAAAGCCGCGAGTACTCCTTAAACAGGCCGTAATCCCCGTTTCGCGTGGATTCCTGCAGCAGATGGATAGTCCGCGGATTGTACAGATGCTCCTCCTCGCCGGCCCGCAGCTTGTGATACCCCGGACTGTCCAATGTCAGATCGGTGGTTAAGCCTAACGGATCGAAGGCTTCGGCATGACGGATGTTTACATCCTCTGCGATATCCGCGAGCGTAATCCCCTCGACCCGCGACACCGTGTTGGTAAAGTACTTGCCTATGACGTCCGAGCCGATGCCGATGGCTTCAAAAATCTGCGAGCCCTGATACGATTGCAGCGTGGACACGCCCATTTTGGAAGCAATTTTTACGATCCCATGCAGGACCGCCGCGTTGTAATCGTTGATCGCGGCATAATAATCTTTGTTCAGCAGGCCGTCGTCGATCATCTGGCCGATGGTGTCAAGCGCCAGATACGGATTGACCGCGCTGGCCCCGTAGCCAAGCAAGGTAGCGAAGTGATGCACCTCCCGCGGCTCGCCGCTCTCGAGGATCAGCGCCACCGACGTGCGGCGCTTGGTGCGCACCAGGTACTGGGCGGTCGCCGAGACGGCTAACAGCGAGGGGATTGCCACATGGTACTCGTCCACGCCTCGGTCGGAGAGGATGAAGATATTGGCCCCGTCCCGGTAGGCCCGGTCAATCTCGATAAACAGGCGGTCAATGGCTTTTTCCAGCGACGTATTCTTATAGTAGACGATCGGTATGGTCTGTACCCGGAAACCCTCCACCTGCATGGTTTTGATTTTCAAAAGGTCCGTGCTGGTGAGAATCGGATTGTTCACTTTGAGGATCCGGCAGTTCTCCGCTTTTTCCTCCAGAAGATTTCCGTCCTGGCCGATGTACACGGCGGTGGAGGTCACCACCTCTTCCCGGATCGCGTCCAGCGGCGGATTGGTCACCTGGGCAAACAACTGTTTGAAATAATTAAACAGCGGCGGATGCTTGCGGCTCAGCACCGCCAGCGGCGTGTCAATCCCCATTGCGGACACGGCCTCCGCCCCGTCCCTGGCCATCGGCAGCAGCATGGTGCGGTATTCCTCATAGCTGTAGCCAAAGGCCTTTTGCAGCCGGATGCGCGTCTTAGGATCAAAGGTCTCGACCTTTTGATTGGGAATCGGCAGATTTTTGAGCTCCACCAGGTTATTGTCCAGCCACTCGCCGTAGGGCCGGCGGTTTATGTAACGGGCTTTTAATTCGGCATCGTCCACCAGCTCGCCCTTTTTGGTATCCACCAAAAGCATGCGGCCGGGACGAAGGCGCTCCTTCAAAACAATCTTGGACGGCTCAAGCTCAAGCGCTCCCACCTCGCTGGAGAGAATCAGAAAGCCGTCGTCGGTCACGCAGTACCGGGAGGGACGCAGGCCGTTGCGGTCAAGCACCGCTCCCATGACGTCGCCGTCGGTAAAGAGGATCGAGGCCGGGCCGTCCCAGGGCTCCATCATCGTCGCGTAGTACTGATAGAAGTCCCGTTTTTCCTGCGGCATATATTTGTCGTTGGCCCACGGCTCGGGAATCATAATCATCATCGCCAACGGCAGCTCCATGCCGTTCATCACCAGAAATTCCAGCGCGTTGTCAAACATCGCCGAGTCCGAGCCGTTCTCGTTGACAATGGGAACGATCTTGCTCATCTCCTCCTTCAAAACCGGGCTGGCCAGGTTTTCTTCCCGGGCGTGCATGCGGTCTACATTGCCGCGGATGGTGTTGATTTCCCCGTTGTGCACAAGAAAACGGTACGGATGGGCCCGCTGCCAGCTGGGAAAGGTATTGGTGCTGAAGCGGGAATGCACGACGGCGATCGCCGCCTCATACGCCGGCGACTGCAGATCCAGGTAGAAGCGGCGCAGCTCGCCGACCATAAACATCCCCTTGTAGACGATCGTGCGGCTGGACAGCGACACCACATAGGAGTCGTCGTTGCCCTGCTCAAAAATGCGGCGCGCCACGTACAGGCGGCGGTCAAAGGCCAGGCCCCGCTCCACCTCTGCCGGGCGGCCGATAAACGCCTGCAAGATCGCCGGCTTGCACTCGGCGGCCCGCTTTCCCAAGACGTCGGGGACGGCCGGGACTTCCCGCCATCCCAAGAATTCCATTCCTTCCTTGGCGACAATGATCTCAAACATCTTCTTCGCCTGGTTGCGCCGCAGCTCCTCTTTCGGCAGGAAAAACATGCCCACACCGTAATCGCCCTCGGCCCCCAGCTCGATTCCCAGCGGCTTGCCGGCCTGCTTGAAAAATTTGTGGGAAATCTGCAAAAGGATCCCCACGCCGTCGCCGGTGCGCCCCTCCGCGTCCTTGCCGGCCCGATGCTCCAGATTTTCCACGATTTTTAAGGCGTCGTCCACGACCCGGTGCGATTTTACGCCGTGAATATTGACGACGGCCCCGATTCCGCAGTTGTCATGTTCAAATTCCGGGCGATACAGGGCCGGCGCCGGTTCCTTCATTGCTGCCTGAAATGGTTCCATATGCAAGTTCTCCTTGTTCCTGTCCGTGTTTTCAGGACATAGTAGTATGCGCCGCCCCGCCGGCCGGCGGGTCTTTGTAAAAAGAGAAAAGACCCGGCCGGAGGAACCTTCCTCCAGGGGTCTTCTTCGACTCAGGCGCTGTTTTTTAATTAGGTGTTACTATACTAC
>CANSWW010000277.1 GCA_947650845.1 uncultured Lachnospiraceae bacterium | reverse complement strand
CCTGGAAGGCTTTGCATGTGGGATACATGGCGTATATGGCAAACTAGCTTTAGCAAAAAAACAGGCAACAATACGAAACGCGCCGGGCGGGTTTAAAGCGTTTTGCAGGGCAAATAGCGTGGTGAGGGCTGAGAAACAGCCGGGAGGGGGGACGGGTCTTTGCGGGGGCCTTTGGCAGTACGCCGGTCCTTAGCTCGTGGGCAGCGCGTAAGCGGTGCACAGGAGCTTAGTACCGCTGCGTACTGGCAGAGCGAGAGCGTGCCCCGCAAAGACCCGTCCCCCCTCCTGGCGTTCCTCTTCCCCACACCCTGTTTCCCCTCAGTTCCTTTAAACTCTCCCTAGCATATCACAAAAGGGCTTGCGTGGAAAGGCTCTATCCTCTATAATTAGGAATGCATAAGGATTTGGTTTTTTGACATACTGGCTGTCAAGGGCTTTGTAGTCTGGGACAGGTGGTTTTTATATGGAGGACGAATACGATGAGGGATGGGTTTATCCGCGTGGCGGCGGCTACGCCGGGGATTCGGGTGGCGGATCCGGTTTATAACAGGGAAGCGGTGGAGGGCTTGATGCGGGAGGCGGCCGGCAGGCAGGTGAAGGCGGTGGTGTTCCCGGAGCTTTGTTTGACGGGCTATACGTGCGGGGATTTGTTTTTGCAGGAGGCCCTTTTGCGGGCTTGTGAGGAGCAGCTCCGGGTGCTGGTGAAGGCGAGCGTGGGTTCGGACATGCTGGTTTTTGTGGGCTTGCCGTGGGAGCGGCAGGGGCAGCTGTATAATGCGATGGCCGTGCTGCAGGACGGGCGGCTTTTGGGGGTGGTCCCGAAGCGGCATATCCCGAATTATTCGGAGTTTTATGAGGCGCGGCATTTCCATGCGGGCAACGAGGTGCCGGTGGGGGTGCGGTTTAAGGACGCGGACGGGGCGGAGTATGAGGTGCCGATGGGGACGCGGCTTTTGTTTGCCTGCCGGGAGAATCCGGCTTTTGTGCTGGCCGGGGAGATTTGCGAGGATTTGTGGAATATGGATGCGCCTGGCACGGCCCATGCGATGGCGGGGGCGACGGTGCTTGTGAATGCGTCGGCCAGCGATGAGACGGCCGGCAAGGGCGCGTACCGCCGGGCGCTGGTGGCGGGACAGTCGGCGCGGCTTTTGTGCGCCTATGTCTATGCCAGCGCGGGGGAGGGGGAGTCCTCGACCGACCTGGTGTTTGGCGGGCATGATTTGATTGCGGAAAACGGTGCGCTTTTGGCGGAGTCGAAGCTGTTTGGGACGGGGCTGTTGACGGCGGATTTGGATTTGGGGCGGATCGTGAGCGAGAGGCGGCGGATCGGGACGTGCCGGATCGGAGCAGGGGACGGGTATGTGACGGTTCCTTTTTCGCAGGGGCAGGCGGAGCTTGCGCTTAGGCGGGAGATTCCGGCTTTGCCGTTTGTCCCGGAGGATGAGGCGGGGCGGCGGCAGCGCTGCGAGGAGATTCTGGCGATCCAGGCGATGGGGCTGAAGAAGCGGCTGGAGCATACGGGCTGTAAGAGCGCGGTGGTGGGGATTTCCGGGGGGCTGGATTCGACGCTGGCGCTTTTGGTGACGGTGCGGGCTTTTGATTTGCTGGGGCTTTCGCATGAGGGGATCGTGACGGTGACGATGCCTTGCTTTGGGACGACGGACCGGACATACGACAATGCCTGCACGCTGATGCGCTGCCTGGGGACGCAGCTGCGCGAGGTGGATATCCGTGAGGCGGTGAGAGGGCATTTTAGGGATATCGGGCACGATGAGGCGGTATTGGATGTGACGTATGAGAACAGCCAGGCCAGGGAGCGGACGCAGGTGCTGATGGATATTGCCAACCAGGTGGGGGGGCTTGTGATCGGTACGGGGGATATGTCGGAGCTGGCGCTTGGATGGGCGACTTACAACGGCGACCATATGTCGATGTACGGCGTGAATGCGTCGGTGCCGAAAACGCTGGTGCGCCATCTGGTGCGCTATTATGCGGATACCTGCGGGGACGGGCGGCTCTCGGCGGCGCTTCTTGACGTATTGGATACGCCGGTGAGCCCGGAGCTGTTGCCGCCGGAGGGCGGGCACATTTCCCAGAAAACGGAGGATTTGGTGGGGCCGTATGAGCTGCATGACTTTTTCCTCTATTATGTGCTGCGCTGGGGGTTTTCGCCGGCGAAGATTTACCGGATGGCATGCCTGGCGTTTGCGGGGGTTTATGAGGGGGGGACGGTGAAAAAGTGGCTGAAAACGTTTTATCGCCGTTTCTTTTCCCAGCAGTTTAAGCGTTCTTGTTTGCCGGACGGCCCGAAGGTGGGCTCGGTAGCGGTGTCGCCGCGGGGCGATCTGCGGATGCCGAGCGATGCGGTGGCGCAAGTGTGGCTGGCGGAGGTAGAACGCTTGTAGGTGCGATTGGCGTGCGGAGAAGGATATGGAAGGAGGGAGCCGGCAAGGGCAGCGACGGCTTGGCCGTTGGCATCCAAAAGGGAAGAGCTTTAACGTGCGTCCGCGTGACGGCTAAGCGCGTAGGTTTTCGGTGTTACTCCATATGCTTCCTTGAAAATTTTATAAAAATGGCCAAGGTGGGAATAGCCGCACCGCAAGGCTACCTCCTCAACGGAGAGGGGGCTCTGCGTCAAAAGGAGAGCGGCCTGCTTCAGGCGGATACTGCGCAACAGATGGCTGAAGGTGTTTCCGGTCTCTCGATGGATCAGCGCGGCAATGGAGTTCGGATGATAATTAAAATGGCGAGCCGTATTTTCCAGTGTGGCAAAACGGTAGTTTTTTAGCAGATAGGCGACGACTTCCTGAAAACGGCCGCTGTCGTCACCGGCGGCGACGGTGGCATACACCCAACTGCCGCGAGCCAGGCGCATCATCAGGCCGGCCAGGCCGCAGAGCAGGATTTCTTCACGGTAGGGGGCGGCTGAATCATATTCTTTTTCCATAGAAAGAATAAGCGGCCGTACGTCGTCCTGGCGACAGGCAAAGTGCAGGTAGGGAACGGATTTTGTCCGGCGCAGGCAATCGCCAAAAAAGCGCATCAGCAGCGGACAGCTACTGACGAGCGGCAGGAAGGACTGCAGGAGAAGCTCCGGTGAGAAGGAGATACACAGGAGTGTTTCCGGGGGCGCCGTGAAGGTGTGCGGGGTATCCGGCTGTAGCAAAAGGCAGTCGCCGGCTTGCAGCGCAAGCGTGTTTTCATGGAGGGAAATGAGGAGGCTTTCTTCGAGCGGGACGTAAAGCAGGCAGCGGCCCTTTTCGTTGTCCGGGTGCAAAAAGCGGCCGATGGCAATGGCGTTTTCATAAAAAGACATGGATGTTCCCTCCTTTGTAGAATGGGCGGCATGGTGCGGCCGCCTGGATAGAATTAGTGTAAGGGTTGCCCTTAGGACAAGGTCAAGCTCTTTTTGTTTTTTTATTCTCAAAGCGGGAGGGATGTGCTATACTGTAGGACAGGGCATAGTCGGCGCAATCCGCATAAGCGGCCGTCTGATATGAGAAGAGCATGAG
>CANSWW010000276.1 GCA_947650845.1 uncultured Lachnospiraceae bacterium | reverse complement strand
CCCAGGCATCCGCCATATTGTAAAGCTGCTGCAGAAGCTGTCCCAGAAATAAAGGAACGGCAAAACCAATCAATCCCTTGACGATCGAACCTTCGGTCAGGTTCACGTTTTGGGCCGGATGTCTGTGAGAATGACCATGATGAAATGTGTGATGATATCCATGTATTGACATTGATACTGCAAAGCCTCGATTTCTATTATAGATTATAATACTCTTTTAAATTTCTTTTCCAGCTCATATTGGCTCATAGAAATAATGGTTGGCCGTCCATGCGGGCAGGTATAAGGATTTTCCAGCGTCAAAAGCTCTGATAAAAGCTGCTCTGCTTCCGCAAAAGACAGCCGGCTGTTTCCCTTGACAGCCGCTTTGCAGGAAGCGCCGGCAACCCGCTCGGCCAGCAGGTTTATGCCAGCCTTGCCGCCGTCCTGCGCCAGCTCATCGATCATGGAAAGAAGCAGCTCCCGGTCGGCAATACCATAGAGATGATTCGGCACGCTGTAAACCGCGTATTCCCGGCCGCCGAAACAGTCGATGGAAAATCCCATACGTTCAAACAAAGCCTGATTGCTTGCGACCACATCGATTTCCAACGGCGAAAGGGTCAAAATCAACGGAGGGGCCAGTTGCTGAGCCGGAATTTCCTCGTGCTTTAGCCGTTTCATGGTCCGTTCATACAGAACTTTTTCATGGGCCGCATGCTGGTCAATAATCAAAAATTCCTTGTCGGCCTGTAAAAGCCAATATGTGTCGAATAATTGTCCGATCAAACGGAATCGGGCACGCTTTTGCGGGGAAAGAAGCCTTTCCTCAAATAGCGTCTGCTGCACAGGCTGTGTCGACGGCTCAGACTTTGTTGCCCGCATGGATTGTGGCGGCTGTGTGGATTGCGGCGGCTGTGTCGGGCATACCGTCCGTATGGGTTCGGGCGATGTTTTGCCGGAGTCTGCGTTGACTATTTCCGCCCCCGGCTTGCGTGCCGGCTGGTTTTTCTTATATACGGCCGTCTCGCGAAGTAAACCGGCCGATGAAGCCCCGGATGCCGCCGGTGTCTCCACCGCCCGTCTTTTTTGCTCAAACGGTTCCGGTCCCAGAGAGCGGACCGCTCCCACCGCCGAAATGTCCTTTTTACCGCCTTTATCTTTCTCTTCCTCCTGATTCGCGCTAAGCGTTACGTGAGGGATCAATTCCTTTCCTAACAGCGCGTCGCGCACCGTGCTCGTCAAAAACTCGTAGATCTTTTGTTCCCCGCGAAAACGAAGTTCCATTTTCGTCGGATGGACGTTGACATCCAGAAATTCCGGATCGATCGTCAAGTGCAGGACGACAAGCGGATATTTATGCTGCATCAAAAAGCTCTTATAGCCGTCCTCCACGGCCTTCTGTAAAATCCTGCTCTTAATATAACGGCCGTTGATAAAATAGATTTCATAACTGCGGTTTCCGCGTGCGGTCTGCGGTTTACCGATAAAGCCGCGGACCGAGAGCGCGTCGTTCCCCGCCTCGACCGGGATCAGATTGGCCGTGATGTCGCGGCCCAGGGTTGAATAAATGATATCCTTCAGGTTATGGCTGCCTGCGGTTTGAAGCTTCACCTGTCCGTTTACCAGAAGCCTCAGAGACAGATCCGGCCGGGACAGCGCCAGACGTTCCATCAATTCCGCGATATAAGAGCCTTCCGTGGCCGGCGTTTTCAGAAACTTCCGCCGCACCGGCGTATTAAAAAAAAGGTTGCGCACCAAAAAGGTCGTCCCCTCCGGCGCCCCGACCTCTTCTAAGGCAATCTCCTTGCCGCCCTCAATCCGGTAACGGCTGCCGACCGTCTGCCCGGCAGCACAGGTCAGAAGCTCCACCTGGGCTACCGCCGCGATGCTGGAGAGCGCTTCGCCGCGAAATCCCAGAGAACCGACATGTAAAAGATCCTCCACCCCGCGGATTTTGCTCGTGGAATGCCGCAGAAACGCTAACGGCAGATCTTCCTTTAAGATGCCGCAGCCGTTATCCGTGACCCGGATAAACGAAATCCCGCCCTCCCGGATCTCGACCGTCACGGCCGTCGCCCCGGCGTCGATGGCGTTTTCCACCAGCTCCTTGACCACCGAAGCCGGCCGTTCAATGACCTCGCCGGCGGCAATCTGGTTGATCGTTTCCTGATTGAGGACACATATTTTTCCCATTCGTATACCTTTCGTTTACTGCCAACGGTTCTTCAGCGTATTCTGAAGCCGGTACAGCGTATTCAGCGCGTCGATCGGCGTCATCGCCGACAGCTCCAGCTCCTGCAGCTCCTTGAGGATATCGTCCTCTTTTACGGTATCAAAGAGCGTCATCTGTTTTAAATCCACCTCGTCAAGCCGCGGAACCTTTTTCCCCGCCGGCACGCCGGCCCGGGCCACCTCCCGTGAGCGCACCGTGATATCGGCGTCGGAAAGCTCCTCGGCCAGCTCCTTGGCGCGGGCAATCACCGTCTCCGGCACGCCGGCCAGCTTGGCCACCTGGATGCCGTAGCTGCGGTCCGCCCCGCCCCGGATTATTTTTCGCAGGAATACAATCTCATCCCCGAGCTCCTTGACGGCGATGCAGTAGTTATTGACGCCGCTAATCGTTCCCTCCAGCTCGGTCAACTCATGGTAGTGGGTCGCGAACAGCGTTTTGGCGCCGAGCGTCTTTGAGTTGCTGATATATTCTACCACGGCCCAGGCGATGCTCAGGCCGTCAAAGGTGCTGGTGCCGCGGCCGATTTCATCCAGGATCAGCAGGCTGTTTTTGGTTGCGTTGCGCAGAATGCCTGCCACCTCGGTCATCTCGACCATAAAGGTGCTTTGGCCGCTGGCCAGGTCGTCCGACGCGCCGACGCGGGTAAAAATGCGGTCGCAGATGCCGATATTCGCGCTGTCGGCCGGTACAAACGAGCCGATCTGCGCCATCAGCGTAATCAGGGCCACCTGGCGCATGTAGGTGGACTTTCCGGCCATATTGGGGCCGGTGATGACCGAAATGCGGTTTTGATGGTTGTCCAGGTAGGTATCGTTGGCGACAAACAGCGCGTCCCGCATCATTTTCTCCACGACCGGATGGCGGCCGCCCTTGATGTCGATGACCCCTTTTTCATTGATCGAGGGGCGGACGAAGCGGTTCTGCTCGGCTACGACGGCTAAGGATACCAACACGTCAAGACCGGCAATCGCCGTTGCGCTCTTTTGGATGCGTACGACCTGCGAGGCAAGCCGGTCGCGCAGCTCGCAAAACAGGTTGTATTCGAGGGCAAACAGCTTCTCCTCGGCCCCCAGGATCACCTCCTCCAGCTCCTTTAGCTTAGGCGTCGTAAAACGCTCGGCATTGGTTAACGTCTGCTTGCGTATGTAATAATCCGGCACCTGATTCTTAAAGGAATTGGTAACCTCAAAATAATACCCGAATACCTTATTGTATTTGATCCGCAGGTTTTTGATGCCGGTCGCCTCGCGCTCGGTCTCCTCTAATTCCGCAAGCCAGCTTTTTCCGTCGGTCTTGGAATCTCAAAATTTTCAAAATATTCAACATTAAA
>CANSWW010000275.1 GCA_947650845.1 uncultured Lachnospiraceae bacterium | reverse complement strand
GGCTGTTGTTTCCCCGCTGTTTTCTGGCGGTCGCATCTCTTCAGGATTTCTTTCCTCGACATTATAATGAGTATCTTAGATGGGGCAAATATGCGAGTACCGCTTAAAGCCCCCTTTCTTTCCTTTTTTAATATTATCATACCAAAGAACATTTTTCCACACACAATCTTGTAAATTTGCATCCCCATCCTTTTCGCTTTGTTTTCATAGTATTTTTACAGCCAAAACGGAGGTTTCCCGCAGGATACCCCCGTTTGTTTTTCCGGCATTTAAACAGATATTTATGTAATCTTCCTCTTCATCCTCTTCATCAGCGCCCACGTCCCGACAAAGACGCCGATCACCAACCCCCAGGTCACCACCTGGCCAAGGATCCCCGTCTTTTCGACCACCTGCTCCCAGGCCCCGCCAGCGATCACGCCCAGGTTCACGAGGATCACGTTCCACAAAAACGACCCCAGCACCGTAAACGGCAAAAAGATGGCCATCTTCATCCCCGCCATCCCTGCCGGGATCGAAATCAGGCTGCGCAGGATCGGAATGCAGCGGCAGATTAACACCGTACTGCGCCCCTTTTCGTTGAACCAGGCAAAGGCGCTGTGCACCTCGTCGCCGTTAAAATGCAGCACCTGCCCCAGCCTCCCGTTCAAAAGCCGCTCCAGCCGCTCGGCCGAGCAGGCCCGCCCCACGCCGTAGAGCACCAGCGCCCCGATCAGCGAACCGGCCGTAGCCGCCCAAATCACGCCCCATTTCCCCAGCGCCGTATAAGTAGTCAAAAAGCCGCTGAACGTCAAGATTACCTCCGAGGGGATCGGCGGAAAAATATTTTCGACCGCGATCAAAAACAAGACTCCCAAATATCCCCAGCGTTCCACCAGTATAATCATCAATTCCTTCATTGTCCGCCTCCTCTACTCTTTTTTACGATTGACCCATTTCTGCAGCTCCGCCATCGGAATCGGAGCAAAGCTCAAGCCAAACACAATCCCCCACTGCGTAGGATCCATTCTCTGCACCTGAAAGACCGCCGCCAGCGAAGGAACGCAGACCACGCCCACCTGCAGCGCCAGGCAGATCAAAAACGACACCACCAGCCGCCGGTTGCTGAACCAGCCGATATGAAACAAGGAACGCTCGCTGCGCACATTAAAGACATGGAACAGCTGCGACAAGCTCAGAACCGAAAACGTCATCGTGCGCGCCATCGTCAGCCCGTAGAACCGGTTGCCGATCAGGTACGCATTGAGCGCCAGCGCCCCGATCGCCACGCCCTCGATCAGCATCTGCACCGCCAGGCCGTCGGAAAAAATCCCCTTTTCCCGCGCGATCGGCGGCCGCTCCATGATTGCCTCATCGGCCCCCTCGGCGCCGAGCGCAATTGCCGGCAGCGAATCTGTTACCAGATTCATCCACAGAAGCTGCACCGGCAATAGCGGCGACGCATGCCCCAAAACAATCGCCGTAAAAATCGTCAGGATCTCGCCGATGTTGCTCGATAAGAGAAAGTGGATCGACTTGCGGATGTTGTCATAGATCACCCGCCCTTCCTTCACCGCCGCCACAATCGTCGCAAAATTGTCGTCGGTTAAGATCATGTCAGCCGAATTCTTCGCCACATCCGTCCCGCCGCGTCCCATCGCACAGCCGATGTCCGCCGCCTTCAGCGCCGGGGCATCGTTCACTCCGTCGCCGGTCATAGCCACGACCTGACCGGATGTCTGCAGCGCCTTGACGATCCGCACCTTGTGCTCCGGCGACACTCGTGCGTATACCGAGACGGACGGGGCCGTACGCACCAGCTCCTCCTGGCTCATCGCCTCCAGCTGCGGGCCGGTTAAGACCTCCAAAGCGCCGCCACGGCCGGCTTGCCGCAACGAAGCGGCCTGCAGCACCAGCCCTCTCCTGTCATCCCGGCCGCCCGCACTCCGTCCGCCTCCCAGAATCCCCAGCTGCCTGGCAATCGCGGCTGCCGTCGCCGGATGGTCGCCGGTAATCATCACCGGCCGGATGCCGGCGCTTCTGCAGGTATGTACGGCCTCATATACCTCCGGGCGCGGCGGATCCATCATACCGATCAGACCCATAAAGGCCAAGCTCTGTCCCGTCCCGTCCCCCTGCGCTCCTCCTTCGCGCACCGCCCCCACGGCAATGACCCGCAGCCCTTCCTTGGCCATCTCCTCATTTTCCCGCAGGATCCGGCGGCGCGTACCCTCGCTCATCGCTTCCGTCCGTCCGCCCTGCCACACTCGGCCGCACAGCCCGGTCAGGATATCCGGCGCCCCCTTAACGATCCGCACCGTGCCCTCCGGCAGACGGTGCACGGTCGTCATCCGTTTGGCCGTCGAATCAAACGGGATCTCACGGATCCGCGGATACTTCCGCTCCCATTCATCCTTAAAAATCCCCAGCGACAGGGCCGCCGCCACCAGCGCCTTCTCGGTCGGCTCGCCCAACAGCACGCTCCGCTTCCCGTCCCGCCGCAGCACCGTATCGTTGCAAAGGGCGGCGCAGGCCAACAGCTGCCTGGCAAAGCTCCCGTCCGGCCGTTCCCGCCCCCTGGCCGAAGCCAGCTGTGTCACCGTCATACGGTTCTGTGTCAGCGTCCCCGTCTTATCCGAACAGATGACCGTCGCACTGCCCAGCGTCTCCACCGCCGGCAGCTTGCGCACGACGGCGTTTTTCTTCACCATCCGCTGCACCCCCAGCGACAGCATGATCGTCACAATCGCCGGCAGCCCTTCCGGGATCGCCGCCACCGCCAGGCTCACCGAGGTCATAAACATCTCAAACAGCGGCTGCTCCTTCCACAGCCCCACCAAAAACATCACCACGCAGATCCCCAGCGACAAAAGCCCCAGGATCTTGCTCGTCTGCGCCAGGCGCTTCTGCAGCGGCGTATCCTTCCCCCCGTCGTTCAAAATCATCGTCGCGATATGCCCGACCTCCGTATCCATGCCGGTCGCCGTCACTGCCATCACGCCCCGGCCGCTGGTCACGATTGTCGTCGAGAGAGCCAGGTTGCTGCGCTCCGACAAGGGCGTATCCCCGCCGCGCAGCGCCGCCGTGCGCTTCTCCACCGGCACCGATTCCCCGGTCAGCGCCGACTCCTCCGTCTTTAGGTTCACTGCCTCCAACAGACGTCCGTCCGCCGGCACAAAGCAGCCAGCCTCCAGAAAAACAATATCGCCCGGCACGACAAACGCCGCGTCCAGGTTCTGCCGCCGCCCGTCCCGTAGCACGGACGCCGAAGGCGCCGAAAGCTTCTTCAGTGCATCCAGCGATTTCTCCGCCCGCGTCTCCTGCACGACGCCCAGCACGGCGTTCACCGTAATAATGACAAAAATAATGATCGGGTCGGTCAGATCTCGGTCTCCATTCAAAAAAGAGACCACAGTCGAGATCACAGCCGCCCCGATCAAGGTCAAAATCATAAAATCCTTCCACTGTTCCAGAAACTTTATGAATAAGGAAGTATGGGGCTTCTCCCGCAGGCGGTTTTCTCCGGCCTGCAAAAACCGGCTCTGCGCCTCTCGGGAACAAAGCCCCGTTTCCTTATTCACATGC
>CANSWW010000274.1 GCA_947650845.1 uncultured Lachnospiraceae bacterium | reverse complement strand
GGCCTGATGTATGTGGTGGTCATTGTGGCGGGCGGGCTGTTTATGATGCGGGGCCTGATTGAGCCGGCCGATTTGGTGGCCTATACGTTGTATGTGACGACGCTGTTGGCGACAATCCGGCGGATTATTGAGTTTGCCGAGCAGTTCCAGCGGGGCATGACGGGGATTGAACGGTTTAGCGAGCTGATGGATGCGAAGATTGATATCTTTGATGAAGAGGGGGCCGTGCCGCTTCGGGACGTGCAGGGGGGGATTACCTTTAATCATGTGTCGTTTGAGTATCCGGACGATCATACCCCTGTGCTGTCGGACATTAACTTAACGATCCGCCCGGGAGAAAAGGTGGCGCTAGTGGGCCCGTCCGGCGGCGGCAAGACGACGTTGTGCAATCTGATTCCGCGTTTCTATGATCCGACAAAGGGGCAGATTGAGATTGACGGCCAGAATATCCGGGACGTGACGCTCAAAAGCCTGCGAAGCAACGTCGGCGTGGTGCAGCAGGACGTGTACCTGTTCTCCGGCAGCGTCTTTGAAAATATTGAGTACGGCCGTCCCGGTGCGACCCGCGAGGAGGTCATCGAGGCCGCGAGGATGGCCGGGGCGCATGAATTTATTATGGAATTAAAGGACGGGTATGATACCTATGTGGGAGAGCGGGGAGTCAAGCTGTCCGGGGGCCAGAAGCAGCGGATTAGTATTGCGCGCGTGTTTTTGAAAGCGCCGAAGGTGCTGCTTTTAGATGAGGCGACGGCGGCGCTCGATAATGAGAGCGAGCATTTGGTTTCCGCATCGTTAGATAAGCTGGCGGCCGGGCGTACGACGTTGACGATAGCGCATCGATTGACGACGATTCATGGGGCGGATCGGATTTTGGTGCTTTCGGGAAATCAGATCGTCGAGGAAGGGAACCATGAAGCGCTGATGCGGCGGAAGGGGATTTATTACCAGCTGTATATGTCGGCGAGTATTGGGGAGAAGAAAGCGGAGGCATAAGGGCAGCGACCGCTTTCAACAGCCTCGGAATTATGTTTCTTTTATAAAACCAAAAAAACGCGCCGGGTTCTCATAAAAAATCTTATGCACCAATCCTTCCGGCACTCCATAAGCGATCATCTGAGACGCAAAACTTCCGGGAATAAAATCCAGCCCGGGAGCCCCGCCATAGGCGCGCAAATACGAGGAGCGTCCCCAGTCGCCGCCTATCAAAAGGCGGTCGCCATAGCCCTTTTGATCCATCCGTATAATGAGCTGCAGGGTTTCCGATACGGTATGGTATTTGATGCGGGCAACACAGTCATACTGGACATAAACACCCTCCCGCAGCACCTGTTCATGAAGGAACGGATCCGGATTGCGATCCAGGTGCCCGATGCATATTTTTTCCGGCTCGACCCCGTACGATTTGATTCTCTGAGCCTGCTCCAGGCCCATTGTGCCCATCTGCGTATGCGTAATGACAGGGGCCTGCGATTTGACAGACGAATAGGAGGCGATGCGAATGAGCTTTTCCTCCAACGGCGTAATCTTGTAGTAGCCGGAAGCGCATTTAACCGCGCCGGCCTTCGACGGCGAACGCCGGACAATCGGGCCACAGTAATCATTGACTTCGATCCCCTCCATGACCTCAGCCGTCACCAGCTCTGTGATTTGATCTTCCTCATAGCGATGGACAAAATGCGTTTTATCATAGAAAGATCCCTTGTGGAAGCCGGTTACCGCAATCACATGAACGCCGGTTCCCTTGGCGATGGCCCGCATCGGTTCGATCCCTCTTCCCACGCCGAGCGGCTGCATGTCTACGATGGTCTGCCCGCCCGCTTCTTTAAAAGAAAGCAGCTCCCGGCGGGATTTTTCCGGACAATCAATGGCAAAATCCGGATCCTTAAGGACCTCCATACCGCCTTCCTTCCAGATGTGGTCATGCGAATCCGTAAAGCCCATTTCGCTGACAGGGATATCGCCTTCAATCGTTCGAATTTTTACGGAATTGTCCATAGAAGCCTCCTTTCCTCAGGTGCTTATACAATCGCTAACGGTACGACCGGCGTACCGGTCGCCCCTTCGAACTTCATTGGATAACAAAGAAGCGTAAACACATACTGCTGATCGGCGGCCAGATCATCCAGCTTCATATTCTCAATCATTGAAATCCCCTGGCGCACGAAAAGGTTGATATGTGCCCAATGCGTCGAACCCGTTTCCGGATCCACTTCTTCCGGAATATCCCAGGATAATTGATCCACGCCAAACAGGCAAGGCTCAAACGCTGCCACCCACTGGCTGGCAAAACGGGAAACGCCGGCATATTTCAGAAATTCCTCCGGCTTACGCCACAGGGTATCGTATCCTGTGCGAATGAGGATCACATCGCCCTTGTGGATTTCAATTTTTTCTCTGGCCCGCGCCTCTTCCAGATCCTCAGCGGTAATGGAGTAACGATGCGGAAGATAGTCGACTCCCTTGCTGGCGGCGATGTCCAGCATTACGCCGCGGGCGATTACCGGGGGCAGCTGTTCCGCGGACAGTACCTTATAACCGCCCGGCGTTTCAACCGTATTTTCGGCCTTAACACCGCCGTGCATAGTCAGATCCAGCGCCTGGTGGCACAGGGCATCCATATGGGTACCGGCGTGATCCCCCATGATAAAAAAGCCCTGGGCAGTGGTACGCGGCCCTTTTTTGTCCGGAAAGTAGCTGTCCATGTGCATGCGCGATACGAAATAATTGTACGGCGGTCGATGGCTGGGATAGGCCGGCTGGCCGTTGTAGCGCGGCTGTTCCAGGTTATAGATTTTACGTCGTTTCAATTCGTCTAAAAATAGTGACATTTTTTCCTCTCTCCCTTCTTTTTCAAAGCGACGGCCGCTTCGATTCCGGTCCCGTCGTATGCCGATGCGCAAAGACAGGCTTTCCGGCAAAACGGCCGTCCGTAATCCAAAATTAGCCGAATAAGCCACCGATCCATTTGATGATCTGGAAAATCGGTGCCCACAATAAGCCCCAGTCGCTGTGCCCCTGGATTCCGATGCTGGTTCCTGCCAGGGAAGCAAACCATGCGGCGCCTAGCGGCACCAGGATTCCTACGATAAAGGTTCCGAATACGGTGCCCTTCCAGCCTCCCTTGGCATTACAGAACACGCCCATGGTCGAACCGCCAAAGAACATGGGAATGATGCTCGGGAAGGCGACGATGGGAGAGCCGGTGGCAATCAGGATGCCTGTCCCGATGAACATGCCGATCGTGGTGGATACAAAGCCCACCAGGGTAGCCGTCGGCGCATACGACCAGAAGGCAGGGGTATCGATCGCGGCGATCGCTCCGGGGACAATCCGGTCGGCAAAGCCTTTGAAGGCCGGCATCAGCTCCGCTAAGAACATGCGCACTCCCATCAGAAGAATGGACATGCCGACCGCAACCTGCAGGCCCTGCATAACGCCGAATAAGAGGTAATTTTGCCCGCCGGACATAGCTGACACAATCTGCGGTCCTACGACCAAGGCAATGATAAAATACATAAGCCCCATGATAATCGAATATCCCATGACCGAATCACTGAAAATATACCTTTGCCGGGCATGAAGTAGGACAAGCGGATATTGTCACCACAGGAG
>CANSWW010000273.1 GCA_947650845.1 uncultured Lachnospiraceae bacterium | reverse complement strand
TTGAGAAGAAAAGGAGAGGAAGCATGAACATAGTAATGGCGGTATGGGGGTTTTTCCAGACAAACGTATTGACGCAGCCGGCTTTTTTCATCGGCTTTATCGTGCTGCTGGGATATTTGCTGATGAAAAAGCCGTGGTATGAATGCCTGGCGGGATTTTTGAAGGCAACGGTAGGCTATTTTATCCTGACGGTGGGCTCGAATGGGCTGATCAATACCTTTCGGCCGATTCTGGCGGGCCTCAGTGCTCGCTTTGGGCTGAACGCGGTGGTGATTGATCCCTATTTCGGACAGGTAG
Organism: uncultured Lachnospiraceae bacterium; assembly: GCA_947650845.1. Lineage (GTDB taxonomy): Bacteria > Bacillota > Clostridia > Lachnospirales > Lachnospiraceae > RGIG7193. The sequence continues at coordinate 3,346 of CANSWW010000273.1, read as the reverse complement.
CGGCACAGAACGCCGTGGAATCCATCGGCCGTTCGTTTTCCATGATGATGTCGGTGATTTTGGTGGCGTTTCTGATCAATATCGTACTGGTGCTGTTTCGCCGGTGGACAAAAATCCGGACCGTTTTTCTCACGGGACATATCATGGTGCTGCAGGCCTCGGTGGCGCTGTGGGTCGTGCTGTATTGTTTCCCGGCGCTGCAGGACATGCAGATCGTGCTTCTGATGGGAGTGCTGTTAGGCGTTTATTGGTCGGTGTTTTCCAATCTGACCGTGGAACCGGCACAGCATTTGACCGAAGGCGGAAATTTCACTTTAGGCCATTCCAACATGCTTGGCTTCTGGCTGGCGGACAAGATATCGAAAAAGGTCGGCGACAAGGAAAAAAAGGTGGAAGATTTGAATCTGCCGGGATTTCTGTCGATCTTCAAAGAAAACCTGGTATCGACCAGCATTCTGATGCTGCTCTTCTTCGGAACCATTATGCTGATCATCGGCAAGGAGCAGATGCAGACGATCGATACGTCGTTTACCACGCAGAACTTCGGGTTCTACATTCTGCAAAAATGCTTGTTCTTTGCCGTATATCTGATGATTTTACTGCAGGGAGTAGGATTGTTTGTAAACGAGCTGACCTATTCCTTTACAGGGATTTCCTCGACGATTTTGAAGGGGGCGATTCCGGCCATCGACTGCCCCGGACTCTTTGGCTACAGCAGCGGGAATGTGATTACCTTGGGCTTTTTGTTTGGCGCGCTGGGGCAATTTGTGGCGATCATCGGCCTGATCGTATTTAAAAGCCCGATTTTCATCATCACGGGATTTGTTCCGGTATTCTTTGACAATGCGACCTTTGCGACGATTGCCAATAAAAACGGCGGGCTGAAGGGCGTGGTCGTCACGACCTTTTTGTCAGGCATGATCCAGGTGCTGGGCGGCGCGGTGGCGGTAGCGATTTTCGGTATGCAGTCCTTCGGCGGCTGGATCGGCAATTTTGACTGGGATACGATGTGGCCGGTAATCGGTGTTTTGATGAAAAATTTGCAATATGTGGGCGTGGCCCTGGTGGTCGTGGCGATGCTCGTCATTCCTCAATTACAGTATCACAGAAATAAAAAGAATTACTTCCTAATTATAGAGGATTACGAAGCATACGCGCGGGAAAACGGGATAACGCTGGAAAATTAAGGAGGATTTGGCATGTTAAAGATTATTGCCCTGTGTGCCAACGGCATGGGAACCAGCAGCATGATTGAGCGGAAGGTGCAGGGAATCGCGGACAGCCTGGGCGTGGAGGCAAAAGTAAGCCATGCGAGCCTGGGGGCCGGGAAAACCAAGGCCAAGGGACAGCATATCGTTTTTTGCTCCAACGCGTTTGTGGGCGATCTAAAAAGCCTGCAGTGCGCGGAAACAGAGGTAATCGGAGTGAGGAACCTGATGTCGGAAAAGGAAATTACGGAGAAGCTTACGGAATATCTGGATCGCAAGGGGATTGCGCATAAATAGTAGGAGGAAACACCATGGGATTTATACGAACGGTGCTGGGAGATATCCGGCCGGAGGAATTTGGCGTATGCGACGCACACGAACATCTGTTTCGGGCCGGCGGGCCGGAAGTGGCGCACGACAGAGATTTTTTGATCGACGACTATGAGGCGGCGGCGGAAGAAGTGCAGGATTGGATCGACCACGGCGGAGGGTCGATGGTTTTGATGGATCCGATGGGCTGCGGGCGCAATGTCCCGGATACGGTACGGCTGGCGGAAAAATTTGCCGGAAAGGCCCATTTCGTAGCCACAACAGGGTTTCAGAAGGGCGATTTTTACGATCACCGGGTATCGTTTGCGGCGACGAACACAATGGAGGATATCGTGGACATGCTGTGCCGGGAGATATCGGAAGGAATGGACCAAAACAGCTACAACGGGCCGATCGTCAAGCGGGTAAAGAACCGGGCTGGCGTGATCAAAGCCGGAACCGGGTATGCTGGCATCTCGGAGTTTGAGCTCAAAACAATGAAAGCGGCGGCTTTGACGCAGAAAGAAACCGGAGCGCCGATTTCCATCCATACACAGCTGGGAACCATGGGCTATGAGGACGCCTGCTATCTGAAGGAGCAGGGAGCCGATCCGGAACATGTAATCATCTGCCATGTGCAAAAAGAACCGGATCGCTTCTATCACAAGAAAATTTTGGATACAGGAGTCTACATCTGCTATGACGGGCCGGACCGGGCCAAATATTTTCCCGACGCCGTGCACGTAGACAATTTAAAATGGCTGATCGAGAAAGGATATCAGAAAAAGATCCTCTTGTCGATGGACGCAGGCCGCGCCAGCTACCAGAAAGCACACATGGCACGGAAAGGAAAGAAGGCCAACGGGATTTCGTACCTGCTGACGCGCTTCGTAGAAGAGCTGCGACAAGCCGGTATCCAGGAGGAAGCAATCCAGGATATGCTGGTCGCAAACGCGGCACGGGCCTTTAGCTTCATAGAGTAAAACCCCATCATGTCCCGAGTAAACGGACATACGACAAAAAGGAGAGAAAATGCGACCTAAATTACAGATTGCGCTGGACGTAGGATCGGTTCGCGAAGCCAAGCAGATTTTGACCGAAGAAGTCCTGCGCGAAGTGGATATCGTAGAGGCAGGAACCCTGCTTTTGGCGGCCGAAGGCGCGCGGGCGGTAAAAGAGCTGCGGGAACATATAGGAGCGCAAAAAACGCTGGTAGCGGATTTTAAGATTGCGGACGGGGCCGGAGTGCTGGCATCCATGTTTTTCGACGCAGGAGCCGATCTGACCACCGTAATCGCGGCGGCAGGACCGGATTCCATGAAAAAGGCGCAGAAGACGGCAGCCGAGCGAAAAAAGGAGCTGCAGATCGAGCTCTATGGCCGCTGGGACCTGGAGCTGGCAAAGGAATGGTATCAGCTTGGCCTGCATCATATTATTTTCCATCATGCCAGAGACGGCGCGCATTGCTGGAACGCGGCCGACGTAGAGCAAGTACGCAGCCTTCAGAAAATCGGCTACCAGGTGAGCGTCACCGGGGGGCTTGACAAAGAAAGCATCCGGCTGTTTAAAGGAGTGCCGGTATTTGCGTTCATTGCCGGACGGGCGCTGTATAAAAGCGCGGAGGCGGCTGGGGAAGCGCGGGCACTAAAAAAAGCAATGGACATATAAAGAGCGGCTTACCGCAAGAAACAAAATAATTTTGTCAATCCACTGCTTGCCGAGAGTGCCTACCCTGGAATGGCGCAAAAACGGAGGCAGCGCTTTTCTTGCGCTGCCTCCGTTTCGCGGGCTTTTCGGATGTTTTCTGTGGTGCTCTCTATGATATGCCG